>PEQL01000014.1 GCA_002786175.1 Parachlamydia sp. | reverse complement strand
ACCTAACTCAACCGTATAATTTCTTGAGGTAGTTATGATTAATAAAAATTCAAAAAAAATAATTGAAATATTTGAAAGTCGGCCACGTGACTTCAATCCACACGTGCATGTGTCAGCTTGTTATATCGAAATTGATGATAAGCTTTTATTATTGCGCAGAGCTTCCGGCAAATTAGAAGAGCACAGCTGGGGAGTTCCTGGCGGGAAGATCGAGAAGGAAGAAACACCCGAACAAGCAGCCTATCGAGAGCTATTCGAAGAAACTGGTATTCAGCAGGAAGCAATTTCGCATATGCAATCACTTGGTGCGCTATATATTCGCAAACCTGAAGTGGACTATGTCTACCATTTGTTTTGTGTGGATTTGCATCATTTACCCGCCATTGCTTTATCCAATGAACATATCGACTATAAGTGGGCGAATTTTGCAGAGAGAAAGCAATTGACATTGATGTTCGGTGCAGAAAATGCTTTTGCCATTTATCATCAACGCAAACAACAAAAAAAGTTGGATAGACTGAGCGGCAAGCAACGCTAGACATTCCGTCATAAACTCAAACGATATTTCTTTTTTTCTCTTAAGTGGATCCCCCTTTTTCAAAAAAAGTTTGCAAAAAAAGACTGTATGATAGATCTCTTCTGTAAAGACATAATTTTGTTTTGATTTTGCAAATGAGGTTTAATCCGCCAATCCTGGGGGGAGAGATTATCAACGCATAGAAATCTAAACGGAAACCAGAAGATCGGTATACGATTTTTAACGAGTAATGAAAATTTAAGTTTTCCTAACTTTTCCATGGAGAAAAAAATGAAAAAATTGCTATTTGTTCCAATGTTCTTAAGCGTATTCTCAAGTGCATATGCAAATTATCAAGGTCAAAATTCATACCAAAATCAACCTTCTTATCCCGGTTCACCGCAAGGATATTATACACAACCAAGTTCGAGACAAGGATATTCCAACCAAGGACAGAATTATTACGATCAAGGCCAAGGCTATAGCCAACAAGGGCCAGGACAAGCGTACTACTATCAAGGCCAAGGACCTTCCTACCAGCAAGGTTATCCTTCTCAAGGACAAGGCTATCCTACCCAAGGACAAGCTCATTATCACAATCAAGGATATGAGCGTTATCAACACGGGCAGGACTATTACCAGCAAGAGCTGAATTATTATGATCCATCTGGTCAAGCACATCAACAAGCTTATCCTCAAGATGGCAGCAGCCAAAATTGGTATTCTCAAGAACAAAACTACTATGAAGGGAAAGCTTCGGCTGTAGCACCTGAGAGTTCAGACAAGTATCCGCAAGATCGCGCGACTTCAGAAAAAGATCGTGAACTCAATGCCAAAATCAGAGATAAAATCACTGGCTGGCTAACAAATGATTATAAAAATATCTCGTTAAAAACAGCTAACGGGGTTGTCACTGTTGAAGGAAATGTTTCGACTATTGAAGCTAAGAAAAAACTAAATGATGAAATTCGTAAAATCAGCGGTGTAAATTCGGTCAACGACTTTACTCAAGTCAAGGATCAAGGCTCACGTGAAGCTGCAAAAGAAGCCGCTAAATACCCGCAAGATCGTTTTGCATCTGATGCTGATCGCCAAATCAACAATAAAATTCGCGATAAAATCAGCGGCTGGTTTACAAATGACTATAAAAACATTGCTCTGAATACATCTAATGGCAGTGTCTCTATTAGTGGTTATGTGGATTCATTAGATGCCCAAAAAAAACTGACGGATGAAGTTCGCAAAATTGAAGGCGTTAAAGCAGTCAGCAACACAACACAAGTTCGAAAGTAGTATTTTTTTCATAGCCTTTCTTTTCTGAAGCATGCGAAATCATGCTTCTTTTTTTTTGCTTAAATGTTAATCTCGATGTTTTAAGTGAGGTTATACACAATGTCTAAGTTTTTTTTCTCTATTTTGATTTCCTTTTTCACAATTGTCGTAAATCAACCACTCTTGGCAAAAATTGAAAGCATTGACTGCCTGCAGCAATTCATCAATGCGGCGCAAGAGCTTCCCAAAGATTCTTTAGTCATTTTCGATATTGACCGAACCCTTTTACTGATGGAAGATTGCGTTTTAAAACCCGGTAAAAAATCTTTCCTCACTCAGCTGGATAAGATAGCCGCTGCAAACGGTTACACATTGAATTCCGAAACAAGAAATTTATTGTTAAGCAAAGCTCTGCTAGCGACAGGACATGCCCTTGTAGAGTCTTGCGTGGTAGAGTTCATCCAACAATTAAAAAGTCGTCAGATTAGGACGATGGCTTTGACAGGTGGAACGCCTACAGGTCGCCTTGGAGATATACCTCGTATGGAGAAATGGCGTCAATCTATCTTGCAACAGGTTGGAATTGATTTTAGCGGTGCTTTTGCTGCATTTCCCGAAATTCGTTTTTCCCAGGATCAAGTAGAAGCACCAGCAGTTTTTTATCAGGGTATTCTCAGTGCTTCACTCGTTCCCAAAGGAAAGGCTCTGATAGCTTTTTTGCAAGCTGTTTCTTTCACGCCTCAATTAGTCATCATGCTCGATGATCAATCCGATGCACTGGCATCTGTTGAATCTGCTTTGAGAGAAAAAGGCATTAATTTTAGAGGATATCAATATAATTATGTAGAGAACTCCTTGCGTAGCTGTGAAACTGCTAGCTGTTCTGGCGAACAGCAAATTCTCCATTTGCTTAAGCATCAAGTTTGGCTGCGCGACAGCTCCAAAACAAACAAATGTCTATTTTCGAGCTAGTGAAGCGACGCTATAGAAGCCGGAAACTCACAATCAACATTAAATTAATAAAAACCGTAGAATATATTATGGACTTGTCTTAATTAAATTAAGTCGTGCTTAATGATGATAGGTTTTAATTGCTAAAATAAGATTTAATTATGTATTCAAGTGAAACAAGTTGTTTTCAAGTGTCATCAAGCCAAGCCTGGTATTACGACTATCGCCATCTAAATGAAGGGAAATTGTGGCGAGTTAAATCTTCAAAGGATGACTTCACTGCTAGTTTGACTTATTTTAAAGTAAAATGTTTGGGTTCAGGTATTTCAGGGGTTGTCTGTTTATATCAACCAGAACAAATGGGTACTTGCAAGGCGATAAAATTTAGTAATGGCAATCATCACCCTGTGAAGTCTGAGTATGAAATCTCATTAAAATGGCCTAAAGGGGAAACTGGGCTATTATTAAGACCCAAAGCCTATTTTAGAGAGCCTTTTAGAGATTTTTATATTATGCATAGGTATACTTCTAATATCGTAAATAATATTTCTTTATTTACTATTAGTGAAAAAATCGAATCTATCTATCAATTATGTCAAGGCGTAACCACTTTACACAATTTAGGAATTGCTCATCGTGATATTCATTTAGCAAATGTGTTTTACGATAGAGATAAAAATCGATTTGATTTAGGGGATTTTGGACGGGCCATAACTCTTGAAACAAATAAAGAGAAATTTGATCTCGGAGTGAGTAAAGATATACAAAATCTAAAAGAAGCTATCGAATCGATCCTCATAGGAGAGGAGGTGGAACCGTTTGCAAGAATCATAGATGGATATCGGCAACGCCTCAATACCTTGGAGGATATTTTAAAACTTGGATTTAGCTTAAAATCTTCCTGGTTGATATTGGATTTTATGCATAGGACCCCCAGGAATACTCAAGAAATATTAGGTGATTTTACAAAAATTAAAGAACGACTGAACTAATTAAAAGCTCACATTACCAGATTAGTCATGTATTTATCGAGATGACTGCCAAGCTGTATGGGAGTCATTTTCTGAAAACCTGAGCTCCCGAAACTTGGGCTTCAGAAATTTCGCTATTGGAAGAAATCCATATCTCGCCATTCCCAGATTCAACAGTAATTGGTCCTATAATCTTGGTCCCACCACGTAGATCAACGACTTGCGTGCCTGTGTATCCCTGAACTTTTCGAACGGTTAATGAATTAACCGTGCACCTTTCCAAAACGATTTTTTCCGATGTAACTGACAATGCATTTTGAAATTTAGTACGATCAGCATTCAGCGAACCATTGATGGTGGCTGTGTTTGTAACGACACAATTATGTAGATCACTTTGACCATTAATTTGAAGGGAGTGAATTGCTGATTCTTTGGCTTGTAAGCTTCCATTCACTTGCACAAGTCCTAAGGTTTTCGTGCCTTCCAGAATGACCCGACCATTTACGTGAATAGAATCTACTGTTTCTTTTCCATATTGTTGATGCGCATAAGTATAATTAGATTTATTCAAACCCTCAATTCCATGCATGCAATATGCAGTTGAAATAGCGGATAGCATCGCTAAAAAAAACATCTTTTTCATATGTATTTCCTTAATAGTATCGATAGTCATGCAAATAAATATTTATAGCATCGAAAATATGAGTTTTTAAAGTCAAAGTAAAAATGAACTTTGTTGTACGTGTTGAGTATACTACAGGGGGTGACTTCTATACGGAGGAAAAGATTTCAGCCAGAAATTGAGCCAAATGCAAGGCTTTTTTTTCTGTGCCTTGAAAAATTTGAGAGCGGCAGGAGATCCCATTTGCGATGACATGCTGCCCTTGCTTCAGTTCTCGAACGGCTGGAAATAAATGCAGCTCGCCGATTTTTAGCGAAAGCGCATAATGTTCTTTTTCATATCCAAAGGAGCCTGCCATGCCGCAACATCCTGCAGGGATTAATTCGATTTGATACCCAGGGAGACTTCGTAAAACTTTTAAGCTGGGATTGACACCCACTAAAGCTTTTTGGTGGCAATGAATATGCAATTTGACGCGCGCGTTTGTCGGGGCTTTGAGCGGGGGAAAGCACCCAATATTCTCAGCGAGGAATTCATCAAATGTGACACACTGCTGGATAATGGTTTTGATCTCATCTTGCCTGGTTTTGGTCAGGGCTTGAAAATCATCTTTGACCGTGAGGATACAGCTCGGCTCTAATCCGATGATAGGCAAGCCCTGGGCGGCATAAGGGTAGAGGGTATCAATTAAAAGATTGGCCTGTTGACGAGCTTGCGCTAACATGCCTTTTGAGATGAGAGGGCGTCCGCAACACTTCCAAGGAGGAAGCTGCACATTAAATCCCAAGGTATTGAGAACTTTGACGGCACTGATGCCGATTGCGGCCTCATTGAATTCAGTAAAAGTATCGTTTAAAAGGACAACCTGCTTCTGACAAGATGGCTGTTGATATTTTTTGAACCATGAGGAAAAAAGGTGGGCATTCATGCTCGGCAGCGTGCGTTGGGAGGCAATACCTCCCCAGGCCTGCAAGGATTTAAACCAGTTTTGTTGCAGGGCCCAATTAAATACTTTGCGAATGGGAAATAAAAGCTGATTCACATATCCAATATGCCCAAACAGATAACTTCTCCAGGGAATGCCGTGTTTTTTCTGGTAGTGGTAGGTCATCTCAGCCTTCATTTTAGCCATATCAACTTGCGAAGGGCATTCTGTTTTGCAGGCTTTACATTCTAAGCAGAGGTCTAAAACGTCGTGAATGCCTTCATGGGCTAATGCTGGTGCTTCAAGGCGATCATGAATTAAAGCGCGCAAAGCTTGTGCACGCGCTCTTGTGGAGTCATATTCATCCTTGGTAGCTTGAAATGAGGGACACATCGTGCCCTCCTCTTTGCGGCAGCGCCCGTTTCCATTGCACATATCCACCGCTAGATCAAAGCCCCCTTCAGCTGAGAAATTCAAAAAAGTTTCAGGAGAAAAAAGCGGTGTGTTAGGGTCGAGTCGCAGATTTTCTAAAAAAGGAGAGGGAAACACAATTTTACCGGGATTCATGCGAAGATGGGGATCAAATGCCCGTTTGAGTATTTTAAAAGCCTCAATCAATTTTTCCCCAAACATTTTAGGATTAAGCCAAGATCTAACTAAGCCATCTCCATGCTCGCCGCTCATGGATCCCCCTTCTTCTAAAATACTGTCAGATACGCTCTCCATTATTTGCTTCATATGGATCAGGTCTTGAGGATCTCGCAGGTCGATGTAGGGTCTGACATGAATACATCCTGCTCCGATGTGGCCGTAGATGCCCGCTTCTTTATGATGCTCTTTTAAGCATGCATTGAGCTTTTGCATAAAGGAAAGCAAATGAGCAGGGGGGACAGCGACATCCTCAATGAAAGCAATTGCGCGGCTATAGGAACGCTTTGAAAGAAGCAAACCCAGCCCGGCTTTGCGCAATTCCCAAACCTGCGCGATTTGTGCTGCTTCTCGAAGAGTTCGCCATTGAGCGGTGAACTGTTGGTGTGTCAGATCAGCTTCGAACGCCTGCAGTTTGGCGTTTAATTGTTCAATGGTTTCTCCATCGAATTCCACAAAAACGATGAATTTCGCGGCTGCAGGGATCCAAGTGGAGATATTTTTTAGGCTAGGGACCTTTTTGCCAGCCTCAATGATATGTTCGTCGATGAGTTCGAGTGAAAGCGGTTGGTGGGCTAGCAGACGAGAGACGGGATTTAAGGCATCTGTTAAGTTTTGAAAAAAAAGTAAGCATAAGGCGTTATGAATGGGCTTTTTACAGATTTTCATCGTTATTTTGGTGCAAATACCTAAAGTTCCTTCCGAACCAGCGATGATTTTGCTGAGATTGAGGGGAAAGGGCTTCATGATTTCATCGAGATTGTAGCCAGAGACACGCCTAGGGATATTTGGAAAATGGATCCTGACTTCTTCTGCATACGTTGCGCGGATATGCTGAATCGCCCGATAAATCGCGCCTTCGGGGCCGGGAAGGCTCTGTTTTTGGATAAAAGTAGCTTCATCCACTTCATGCAGCGAAATGCATTCTCCAGTGGCTAGCAGGAGTTCAACGGCATGGACATGATCTACCATTTTGCCATAGCGCAAGGAGCGCGCCCCAGCAGCATTATTAGCCAGCATGCCCCCTAAGGTCGCGCGATTTCCCGTCGAGGTATCGGGACCTAAGCGATATCCTTCTTTGGCCAGCTCTGCGTTGAGGTTATCTTGCACCACTCCCGGTTCACACGTGGCCAATTCCTGGGTGTAGTCAATGTGAAGAATGTGATTTAAGTATTTAGAGGTATCAATAATCAAACCCTTGCCTAAACAGCCGCCGGTTATGCCGGTGGCTGCGCCACGCGGAATGATTGCCATTTGATAGGCATAAGCTATGTGTACGGCTTTGATTAAATCTTCTCGTGAATTAGGGAGCACCACCCCCACTGGCTCTACTTCGTAGATGGAGGCATCGACACTGTAAATTGTGCGCGAAATTTCATCAAAACGCACCTCGCCTTGCATGGCATTTTTAAGAGCTTGTTCAAATGTGTGCTTCTGTGACATAGGCTTAATGCTGGAAAGAGTAAATAGGGCCAAGATTTAAAATTTTTGTCAGTTCGTTGAGCGCGGTTTGAGCTTCTTCAATCAATTTGGGGTCTGCCAGATCTTTTGGAGTTAAATGCGTGCGATAGTGCTTCTGAATCCATTCTGTTAAGCGTTCATAAAGCCTTTCGGTCATAAAAACAGCAGGATTAACTGCTGCCAGTTCACTTTCATTTAAAACGACGCGTAGGCGTAAGCATGCGGGACCGCCGCCGTTTTGCATACTCTCTTTTAAATTGAGATAATCAATCGATGTAATAGGAGTCGCTGGAGTTTGGATCATCTCATTTAAAAATTGTTCAACTTCGGGGATTTGCTGGCATTCTAAAGGAGCGATCAACTTGATGGTTTGATCAGGTAAGGTGACAATTTGAGAATTAAAAAGATACGATTGCACTGCGAGTTGAAAGGAGATTCTTTGTGCGGGCACTTTAATGAGATGGAGCTCCTGATCGCAAATTTGACGTACCTTAAGCTGTAATTGGCGCACAATGTCTTCAGTCCCCACAAACGCATTTTCGTGATAAAAGAAGAGGTGTTGATTGCCTACCGATATTACATCATTGTGGAAGACACCCGCATCGATGGCAGCTGGATTTTGTTGCGCCAAGACGACCTGATCAGGATGAAGCTGATGCAAGCGTGTGATGGATTGAGAAGCCTCTTGAGTTTGGCGGGCTGGAAATTTGACGGGTTCTAATGCCGCAGGATGGAAACTGGATTTGCCAAATACAAAAAGTTGCACCCCTGGATTGCCATACTTGCTACAAAAGCGCGTGTGGTTGGCTGCCCCTTCGTCGGAAAAATTCGGCCCGGCAGGCAGCGCTGCATGGTGCACGAAAAAGTGGGGATTGGCAAAAATAGCTTTTAAAATTTTGGCAGTGGTTTCCCATTCAAACGAACGGTGGAATTTATTCGCTAAATTGGCAGGTGTGAAATGCACATGCCTATCTGCGGAGTCGATCGAAGGGGAGACTGTGGCTGCATTGGCTACCCACATCGGCGCGGCTGAGCAGCAGGCTTCGTAGAGCTCAGGAAAGTTTTTGAGGGTTTGTTCGACGATGTGTTTATTGCTTCCCGTGAATCCTAGAATTTTTAACATGGGGAGATAAGGACGTTCATGCGGGGGGAAAATGCCTTGTTTAAGACCCATGTCCGCCAAAAATTTCATTTTTCTCAGACCTTGCAAAGCAGCTTCACGTGGATTTGAAATGGTATTTTGCGATTTCATAGAGGGGAGATTTCCATAAGAGAGCCCGCTATAATTGTGAGTCGGACCTACTAATCCATCAAAATTCACTTCAAATGCTTCCACGTGCGTGCCTCATATAGCAATTCCGGGGGACGTTTTAGGGGGTTTTTGCAAAGGATAAGATTCAGTGGAGGCTACAGGGTAGCTGCAATAATCTGCGGCATAATAAGCACTGGGACGATGATTACCACTTCTGCCTATTCCACCAAATGGAGCTGCACTGCTAGCTCCAGTGGTGGGGGTATTCCAATTGATGATGCCGGCGCGCACCCCTTGATAAAAGACATCAAAATGCTCGGGAACATCGCTGAAGATGCCGGCGCATAATCCATAAGCCGTTTGATTGGCTTTTGCGATGGCTTCATGCAAATTTTTCGCGCGTGTGATTAGGAGAAGTGGTCCAAAAATTTCCTCATCGGGAACCCGATCTATGTCTGCGATATCTATAATGCCAGGGGTTAGAAAAGGTAAGGCGGGATTGATTTGTTTCATCAATAGAAGAGGTTTGCCTCCTAGTTGAATCAATGCGTCTTGTTTCTGCAGAAGTTTTTCAGCTGCTTTACCATTAATCACAGGCCCCATGAAAGGTTCAGGCGAGCTATCATAAGCCCCAATTTGAATTTTTGCTGTCATGTCAAGCAATTCTGTGATAAAAGCATCTCCGGCACTTCCTTGCAAGACGATGAGTCGCCGTGCACAGGAACATCTTTGCCCGGCAGTAATGAAAGCCGATTGAATAGTTAGATAAGCAGCTGCACGTATATCTTGAATAGTATCTATGATTAAGGGGTTATTTCCCCCCATTTCTAAAGCGAGAATTTTTTCAGGGTGGGGGGCAAATTTTTCTGAAAGCCATTTGCCGGTTTCCCAGCTCCCAGTAAAAAAAAGTGCATTGATTTTGGCATGCTCCGCCAGTAAGCTGCCCGTTTCTTTACCCCCTTGCAAGAGATTTAAAACCCCTTTTGGCAGTCCACTTTTTTGCCAGATAGTCATGATGGCTTCACCCGTGGCAGGAGTGAGCTCGCTGGGTTTAAAAATTACGGTATTCCCGGCCAGTAAAGCGGGGATGATGTGTCCGTTAGGTAAGTGTCCGGGAAAATTAAACGGTCCCAAAACAACAGCAACGCCATGGGGTTTGTGAAATGTTTTGATGACTTGGGCAGCTTTGGGCAGCGTGACGTTTGGGCAGCGCGCCTGGTAGGCTGAGATCGAGATAGCGATTTTAGCTATCATGCTCTCGACTTCTCCTTTTGATTCCCAAAGCGGTTTGCCCGTTTCTTGAGAGATTAAAAGGGCGAGATTATTTTTTTCATCTTCCAATTCATCTCTAAAGCTATACAGGTATTCAATGCGTTCATTGATTGGATGTGTTGACCATGTTTCAAAAGCTTTCGAGGCCGCTTCGCATGCCTTATCCACATCATCTGGACCAGCTGAATTGCCTTTCCACAGCGAGATCCCGGTCGCTGGATTGAAAGACTCAAAAAGAGGGCCGGACCCTTTTTCCCAGACATTTTGAATACATTGCTTATTTAATGGCATAGGGCTTTCCTTTTTTATCGTGATAACTGAGATCGAGAAAGCGAACGGAGTCACCTTTGTCAACTTGAAGCATCTCACACACTTTTGCGGGAATGGAAACTGTGCCGTCTTTTTGAATGTTAAGATTCCCATAACAAACCCGAAAAGCTTTAGATTGGTTGCTTAAGAGATAGGGAACTGAATCGATAGGCTCTTTTGTGATTTCGCTGATCCGCGCAACCTTATTTTTTAGGATCGTATGAATATGCTCTTGCTGCGCGATAAGTTTAGGCCCTCCATCCAAAATATCAATCTCACTTGAAACCCTAAATCCTTCTTTTTGTAACAGCATGAGTGCCGGTTTTGAATTTCGATGAGGTTTTCCTATGACAGCACGCGCGCGATGGGATAAAAGCGCTAAAGGGATGGGATAACGAGAGAGGATATCTTCGTAGGAAATTTTTTTATTTTCTAAAAGAGGAAAGGCTTCCTTTAATGGGATTGGCAGAAAATGTCTTCCCAGGCTATTCCAAAAAGGTGAATTTCCAGCAGGGTCTATCCAACCTCGAATCGAAGAGATGATCGTGTGGGTAAACAGATGTGGGAAAGTCGCCATAAAGAGAAAGCGGGAGAGGGAAAGCAATTTTCCAAGGCCGCTGTGGCGAAACTCTTTTTTTAAAAAAATCCCGCAGACTTCTGAAGGCCCTATCGTGTATTTTTTGGGATGCAAAACGCGCACTTCGCTTGTGAGCAGGGGGGAATTGAGTTTTTCTGCGACCACATCATAAAAGCAAGGAGAGGAGTACATTCCTGATTGAGAGTAAATACCGCACGTCCCGCCGACCATCTGGCTGGTGAAATCTTCCAGCACAAATAAGTAGAGTTCGTGGTTTGGCGCTGTTGTTTTTTTTTGAAAGGATTCGTTCGAAAAATTGATTTTTTTTTCCAGTAAGGGTTTGCTTTTTGGCAGGGTCGTAATACCAGGGGAGGCATTAAAGGCGAGTTCCTGGTAAATTGCTAAATCTTTGGCTTCAATCGGACGAATGAAAAACATTTATTTACCCTGTTCCTGGATTAATGTGTTTTCTATTAAATCGGCTACAGCGTCAATCTGTTCTTCAGTAATCGCGCCAGCAGGTAGCAGAAAGCGGATACGGGTGGGATCTGCCCCGGCTGTAAAACTAATGATCCCTGCTTTAAAGAGAGATTTTGCAAATTGCATGACACGCGCATTTTCGCCATTATAAGGTGTAAAAGCAATCATTGAGCCAATGCCATATGGCCCTTTGATTAGCTGAGGATGTCTTTTGGCTATTTGTTCCAAATGCTGAAAAAAATGATTTTGCAGCTGCATATTTTTGCCATTAGGGCCCAGATAAGCACCTTCTGTCAACTCATGCATGATGGCCATTCCTGCATGGATGGCGCTGGTACTGCCGGTAAAGGTTTGACTTAAGAGGCCTGGACGCGGTTTAAATGCGTCTGTAAATAAAGTAGCGCATACATGAGAAAGTTTGCCGATAGTGGCAATATCGATATATTCTTCTAATCCAAAGTGCTGGTAGGCAAATAATTGCGAAGTTCTGCCAAAGGTTTGCACTTCATCGGCGATGACGGCAATTCCTTCCTCTCTTAAAATTTGGAGCAGGGGCCTAAAAAATGCCGTTGTCCCAGGATAAATTCCCCCTTCACCTTGCACAAATTCAAAGAGCATGGCGGCATGTTGCTTTGGATATCTTTTGAGATATGTTTTTAGGCTTTCGAGCGCCGTCTTCGAACTGGCTTCAGGGTTTTCGTAGTCGTAAAAAGGGACATAGTCAACAAAAACATTCGCAGGCAGCCCTTCGCGATAGGCAGGTTTATCTGTAATTTGCGATAAGGATAGAGTTCTGCCAGCAAAACAGTGTGCGAAAGAAAGAATGCGGTAGGCTGGCATGTTTTTTTGAAACGCCAGTTTTAAGGCATTTTCGTTAGCCATGACTCCTGAGGTGGAAAAGAAGCAATGCTCCAAACCGCTTTTTTCCACGAACATTTTGGCCAGTTGAATGGAATCGCGATTTTGCAATAGATTACCTTGCATGATGGTATTGCTAATCGCTGCATCTATGCCTGCTTGGATGAGGGGCTTAGCGCTATGCCCAAACCAATGGACGCCAATGCCGCCTATTAAATCGTATTTTACGCTGCCATCAATTAGTTCGATAAAAACGCCATTGCCGATGCCGCTTCCAAGAAAAGGATAGAAAAGTTTGCCGCCTCGCACTGCTTCATATTCAGCAAGCAGCTTCTGTGTTTTATCTATTAAGGCAGGATTGGGGGGCCTGATCTCCCGGATTTCATTTTGATGTTCAGCGACGGCTTCGGCAAGCAACAGCTTGGCTTTAGCAATGCGCGGATCGGCATAAAGGGCATCTGCACTTAATTCTGCGGGTTTTTTATTCATTAGCACCACTCATCGATTCAAGCTGCATTAAGAAAAGCGCAGTCAATTGAGCTCTCTGGACAAGGCTATCGATGAGGATATATTCCTCCTGAGTATGTATATTCCCTCCGATAGCTCCTAAGGTGTCGATTGATGGAACACCTGCTTCAAAGAGAATATTTCCATCGCACACGCCCCCTGAAGGTTTCCAATCGATTCCGGCTCCTAAAATGAGAGATGTTTTTCTGAGATTGACAAAGAGATGGCGATGCTGTTCATCAAAAATTTTAGGAGATCTCTCTCCCTGCTGGTAGAGAGTGAGCGTGACATCGGAATGTTCATTTAAAGTCGCTAGAATGTTAAAGAGCGTTTCTTTAATCAGAAAAAAATCTTCCAAATTAACCGCGCGGATATTGATGCGGCAGCTGGCCAAATCAGGGACAATATTGACAGCCTCACCCCCCTTGATCACACCAACATTTACAGTGATACCGGAGTCAGGATCATTCAAATCATTAATTTCACAGATCAGGCGCGCCAGCTTTACAATGGCATTATGCCCCGCCGCAAAATCTCTGCCGACATGCGCGGCTTTGCCTTGAGCGATAATAGTATAGTTTGCCGAACCTTTGCGTGAAGAAACCAACGTGCCGTTAGGATAGGCGGGTTCAAAAAGGAGGCCCAGTTGCTTATGTTGAGCAGCTTCTCTTATGAATGAGGCAGAATTCACCGAACCAATTTCTTCATCGGGATTAATCAAAATCTGCCAGCCAATCTTCCCTCCCCATGGACTTTTCTCAAGGGCTTCCAGGGCTTTAAGCATAATTGCGAGCCCGCCCTTCATATCTGCAACACCTGGACCTTGCAAGGTATTGCCGTCAATTTGCTTGCATGCTTGAAAAGGGCTTGATGGTGAAAATACGGTATCCATGTGCCCGCCTAAAAAAACTTGGATAGGCGCTTTAGGATGCTTGGTAATGGATAAAATTTTACCCAACGGCACATGTTTAATTTTGCCGTTCGATTGCACTTGCTCGAGAGGCGCCATCGAAATTTCTTCCATCTTTCCATTTAACACCTTAAAAGCTTGCTTAAGCAACTTCATTTGCTTGTGCAAGCCTTCTACATGTGTAGAAGATGTGTTAATATTGGACCAGGCCTCAACCTGAGATAACATCTCTTTTTGGTCTCCCGCGATCCACTCTACGTAGGACAGTATCGATTTCGTTTTCACACGTCTCCATGCTTAGTGAGTTATATCTCTCTTTTGATTGCACTATATAAAGAAGAGAGCATGGTGACAAATGTTTTTTTCATTATTTATAAATGAAAAAATTCCTTCAGATTTTTTTGATTTGACTTGGTAATAAATCAGCGCTTCCGCTAATGTGGCGATTGTTGATCAAAAACACAAAAGATCAGACCCTTGTAGACTTTTAGACCCCATTTAACTAGGAGCGGGATGAAGAATAGGGACGCAAGTCAAATCAAAAAAGAATTAGCAAAAAAGCATGCTTGTTATGTCCTCATTACTTGTGATCCACCTTCATCGGATGGAAATATGCAAGTCTGTATGAGTTATGAGGGAGATGCGACTTTAGCAGCTTATCTATTGCGGGGCGCGCAAAATTTCATGGAAGAGCAAGATGAACATATGGAAGGATTCTCTCAAAATAACCTTCGTATTGTAGAGTGATTCCCCATCAAAGGAATTCACAATGTTATTTCTTCTTTTTTATGTAGGAAGTGAAAGGTATGTTTGCGACAGCCAGCATATCCTGGAGGTAGTGCCCAATGTTCAACTTAAACAGCTACCTCATACTCCTCCTTATATAGCCGGCTTATTAAATTTGGGCGGGATGCCAATTCCCGTAATAGATTTTTGCCAGCTCATTGAGGGGCGGCCTGCCAGGCTGAGTATGCATACGCGAATTATGATTCTCTCTGATAACCGGGTGGATGATCATCCCCGGATTTTGGGGATCAGAGGCGAGAAGATTACTGAGACCCTAGACCGGGAACTCGCAAACTTTATTGATCCGGGAGTTTTGGTCGAAGATCTGCCTTTCTTAGCAGGAATCCTCAGTGATCCTGAAGGGATGATTCGCTTGATCGATGTCGCTAAGCTATTTAATTCCATGGAACCCGTCTTGTTTTGTAAAGAGCTTTAACGCTTTTTAGCTCTGTTTCCAATGAATAACTTTTTTTATGTTTTAGAATTCTTTGTCCAGAAATAACTCCTAAAGCTCCCCCAATGATTGGAATCCATCCTAAAGCCAAGAAGGCCGTAGCCGCTGCACTATTCAGGGCATGATTTTTTGCCTCAAATTTCTTGTAGTCGTAGTTTATTTTAGAATTGGCATCAGAAGTTCTTTTCAATTTGATATGAAAAAACAGCTCTTTTATGGCAAAGATAGAAGAGGTTAAGCTAGAAATGAGAGTTCCTGGAATTGCGAAAACTTGTCCATACCCACTGGTATATATAGGCGATAGGATGATTGCGATACAGTTCCTAGGCCGGAAAGATCTGGGGACATAATTAGTTCCTTTGTAGAATTGTGATTGTAATGAATCTTACATTTTAATAATTAGTTACGTTAACAAATTATTGGGAAGGTTTTATAAAGGAATCTTCTTTTGGAATGAGGCCAATCACACGTGCAGGAGCTTCGCCTCCTTTTTGGACTTTCAATGAGAGCGCAATTATATAAGCTCCTTTTGGAGAGAGTAAGTGTCCATTAGCCAAGTTTTCAATAATGTATTTCTCCACATTTAATAAGCGCTCATGGATAGGAAAAGAGGTTTGCGAAACTCGGATCAATTTAGGAGAAAAGCTATCGATCGCAATTCCCGCAATTCCTCGTTCCAGTAAACATGCGATAGCTTCCATCGAAAATACTGGATAATGCATATTTCCGTCTTCATCACAGTTACGATAGGCCTTTGAATCAGTCCAAAAACGGCTCCATCCAGTGTATCCGACCACCATGCAGTTTTTGGGGATCTTTTCAAAGGCAGTTTCATAGGCGTGAATATCCTGCAAAGAGAGGGCATAATCTCCATGGGCTTTCGTTGAAACGTCTATGACACATACCGGCGCTAGCAATTGTTTAAGCGGAAGAATGTCAATTGTGCATTTGTTATCAAAAAAATGAGATGGGGCATCGATATGTGTACCTGCACTAGTATTGATGACCATTTCATCCTTGTCTGCACCTATGTTAAGCTGAAAACCGCGCGAATTATCCCAGGTTGGAATAGTAGCAGAAAGTGGATGGGTGAGATCCACAAGTGTAAAATTGTCGAATAACATCATCAGCTTTCCCTAGTGATTTGCTTCGCGCTGGAGTTTGGGCTAATTTCATCGCTGCTACTCAAATCAGGGCAAACTCCAGCTATATTGGATCCCTTCGTCATTGAAGTTCCTTGAAAGTTGCTTTTTAAAAGTTCTTAAACAAAGTCTCATGAATTATTATATGATGCAAGTTTGTGCAGAAAATTGAAATTTTATTTGGATATTTTTCGAGTTAAACCCGCCCCTTCCAATATGAATTAACTCAACTCAAATAGATTGCATTTGCACTGTCAAACCTGAATGAGAAGTGTATTTCTTTAGAAATCAATTGTTTATATAGGATTTGTCAAAAAGGATGTAAGGAAATTTTTCGTTATATAGAATAATGATAATAAAGCGGGCAAAATTGTGATTCGATCATTTGTAGATAGGCTACTAAAGACATTTTCGATGGCATTAACTCCAAAAATGCTAGAAAAAAGTTAGATCCGTCCTTATATTCAATTGCTTGTCGAAAATTAGATATGCTCGATGCCGCTGTTGATCTTAATGATCTTAGAATTCCTCCTTCTAATAGATTGGAAGCTTTAAAAGAGAATCTTAAAAACAAATACAGCATTAGGATCAATGATCAGTACAGAATTATATTTGCCTGGGGAGATCTTGGAGCAGATCAAGTTGAAATAATTGATTACCACTAAATGGAGGTGCTATGATGCTCCCAAAAAATAGACAACCCACACATCCGGGAGAGATCTTGCTAGAAGAATTTCTCAAACCCTTTAAACTTTCGCAAGAACAATTTGCTAGACATTTAAACGGCTCGACGCAGCCAAAAATAAGTGAAATTATCAATAAAAAACGACGCATCACAGAGGCGATTGCTTTAGATTTTGCTGATGCACTCGGTACTTCCCCAGAATTTTGGCTAAATCTTCAAAATCGGTATGATCTTTGGTTTGCTCGTCAAAATCACGAAAAAATCCCAATTCTTCCAGAACTTAAAGCTATGGGATATTAAGTTTTCCCCACCTTGATTCCTCAATTTGTTTCTTAGTTGCAAGAATATATCAATCCAATGCGGAGAAAAAAGCGCATATTCTCCGCAAATATGCGGAGAATATGCTTGCCCATGCGGAGATTAACTGCTATAGTGATAAAAAAACTTAGACAGATGAAAGAGAGGATAATATGATGTACATCTATCAACTTGAAAACTGGCCAAATTTTTCTTGGGATCAGGTCAAAATCGCTGATTTACTGATTCAACTGCGCCACCAGCAAGGACGTTTGGTTGGCGGGATGGAATCTATCGGTTTTCATTTACGCAATGAAACGATTTTGCAGACCCTGACTCAAGATGTTGTAAAATCAAGTGAGATTGAAGGTGAAATTTTAGACCAATCAGCGGTGCGTTCATCTGTGGCTCGTCGCCTAGGAATGGATATTGGAGCTTTAGATAAAGCTGATAGAAATGTCGACGGGGTTGTTGAAATGACACTAGATGCTACTCAAAATTTTGACCAACCACTTAGTAAAGAGAGATTATTAAACTGGCATGCGGCTTTATTTCCGACTGGACGCAGTGGTCTTGCGAAAATTCAAGTTGGAGTATGGCGCAGCGGCTCTGTCCAAGTAGTCTCTGGTCAAATGGGCAAAGAGAAGATTCATTTCGAAGCTCCTTTAGCTGAACAAATCGATCATGAAATGAACCTTTTCTTGAATTGGCTAGAAAGCAAAACACCGGATGACTTGGTTTTAAAAGCAGCTCTCGCTCATCTATGGTTTGTGACAATTCATCCATTTGAAGATGGGAATGGCCGCATTGGACGTGCTATTGCAGACTTACTATTAGCCCGTTCAGAAAAAAGCTCACACCGCTTTTATAGTTTATCAGCGCAAATTCAGAAGGAAAGAAAAGATTATTACGCAATTTTGGAACGAACTCAAAAAGGAGAATTGGAGATTACGCCATGGATAGAGTGGTTCTTTGGTTGTTTAGGAAGAGCGATAGACGGCGCTTTGCGATCCCTCGACAGGATTCTCCACAAAGCACAATTTTGGGAAATTCTTGCAGAAACCCCTTTGAATGAACGGCAACGAAAAATGATTAATCGGATGTTGGATGAATTGGAAGGTAAGTTAACTTCATCCAAGTGGGCTAAGATGGCAAAATGTTCGCAAGATACGGCTTATCGGGATATTCTCGACCTTTTGGAGCGAGGCATTCTTGTTAAAAATGCAGAAGGTGGACGGAGTACGAGCTATTCCCTTAAAGTTATCTAGGAGTATTATCAATTTTAAATTGGAAGTGATTTTATGTTAAAATTGGAAAGAAACTTAATTAAAGAGCAGTTTGTTTTCGAAGAACCCCCAGAAAATTTCCAGCCTAAAATCGAAGTTGCAGGTTGCTTTATTTGTGTTGGAGAAGATTTTTTATTTTTGAAACAACAACCTAATGATTCTGAAGCTAACACATGGGGAGTTCCTGGAGGCAAGATTGGGAAAACAGAAAGCGCTGAAGCAAGCAGTATGCGAGAAGTATACGAAGAAACAGGAATTGATTTAAATAACACCCCTCTTCGATTTTTGGGTAAAGTCTATATCCGTTATCCTGAAATGGATTTTTTTTACTCTATGTTTGAAGCCTCTTTAAAAAATTACCCAGCGGTTGTGATTGACCCCGCTGAGCATACCGAATATCGATGGATGACTTTAGAAACAACTCTAGAGCTGCCTTTAATTCGTGGAAAAAGAGCTGGAAGCTCAACAGCGCCTAGAAATTCCGGTAATTTGAATAAATAATTTGCTTAACCTTTGCTAAAAGGTTCGTTCTAATTGAAATTAATTCAAAAAGAAGCAGTTTTTTCAATTATAATTAATTATAGTTAAAGGAAAAATGAGCATTAAATCTATTTGTACTACATATTTTAATGGATTTTCCATTATCAAGGATAAAAAAAGCTCAGGAAAAGAGAGGACGCTTGCAAAAATTTGTATTGCCTCTTATTTCTTTGTTTTGCCCCCGCTAATTTTCGGAATCGGATACGCTCTTTCAAATTTCAGCAAATCAGGAAAAAAAACCAGCCCAAACTTAAACCCTAATCCGACACCGACAAAAACTCAGGAAAAAGTCACGAAAACCTTTAATAAAGAGAAAATTAACAACACTCCGCAAAAATCAGAATTAAAAATCTATCCTGAAGCCAGCGACAAAGTAAAACAAGGCTTCTTTGTTGATGTTCTTAACAAAAATGGATATGCGCTAAATGGTAAGAATGTGCTGATTCCACCAGCAGGAAAACCGGAGAAATTCGCAAGACCAGAGGTGCCTTTCAAGGAAGCTCTCGATAGCTTAAGGAAAGTGCATCAAATAAGCGATAAAGGAACGGTTAAATTTCAATTTAAAGATCGATCGACTGAACAGGCTATCAGTGAAAGCACTAACGCCAGAATTGCACTGAATTTTGCCAATGAGCATCATGCAGGCGGAGGACCTGGATTTCATACAGATAAAGAGACGAATCTTTTTGTCTATGATATGCCTAGCGCCAAAGCTCAGGAAGAATCTTGATGCCAGCGGTCAAATTTAATGGGCTCGCTAACCCAGCTTCCTCATACTCTCAAAGCAGATTACCATGGTAGCAATTTTATTCGAAGCTATTATACCGACGAATTTGACTCAACGAAAATGGCTTATATCAGTCTTAATCATTTATTTGCTGTTCAAAATCAAGGTTTTTATCAGTCACGCTATCTCGAAGAACCAAAAGCCGTTGTGTTTGTAACTAGCGCAGCAGAATACCATGGGGATGCAATTACACTCGATTGCAGCAAGGATTCAAATGTTTATAAAAATGCCAAGCAAAGAATTGAGACTCACCTTCTGGCAGCAGCCTCTAGCTCAGGCATTTCTAAAATGAAAAATCCAGATAAGCCCGTAGAGCTTATTTTGGGAGCTTTCGGATGTGGCGCATTCGCTCCGCAAGGGAATCCAGATGAATATCGCAAAATGATTGCTACTATCTATAAAGAATTGCTACCTGAATTTCAGGGTTTCTTTGATGTGGTCACTTTTGCTGTGCCAACGTTTGGGGATAATAATCCATTAAGCCCTGCTGTTGCGAATCACAGAGTTTTTAATGAAGTCCTTAGATTTTAAGCTCAATGATTAGGAGTTAGGGATAGGCAAGGTTTGGATAATAAGAAAATAGACCTTGACTATTCCTATTCTCGCCTTTCTTTGAAAAACCGAAAGCGGTATTTTCAGGGAACTACTCAAGGCCATTTTCCATAAGTATAACCGCAGCTTCATTGCTCATAATTTTATCTAAGAACTTATATTGAAACTCTGCGATTTCACGAATATAGACCGGCTTAGCATGTTCAATGGCGGTATAATGTACTCCAATATATTCGATTCCATGGTTTGTTAGGCTTTCCAGCTCCTCCACATTTTTTCGTTTGTCATCAATGAATACAATTTTTTTGGGTTTTTGCTGAATGACGGAAAGAAAGGGTTCAAACACTTCGCTTTTTTTATTGTAGTCGCCAACAAATAAGATCCCTTGAGAAAAGAGTGTCAGGGTCTTGGCTGCAACGCTAAAACACTTTTTAGAAGGAGCCGTCTCTATAAAATCAAAACCTAGCGAAGCAACTTGATGAATAGTGGAATCTGCAACTGAAGGCTGCCGATGTGTCAGTCCCATCATGACAATTCCCTTATTTTGTAAGGTGAGAAGAGTTGGAACAAAGTTGTCTTCTAAAGGTTTTACTCGACATACCTTTTGAGTTTTAATCCAGCTGGGATAAGCATCGCTTATCGCTTCCTCTCTACTCATTCCTGCCTGAATTCTTTTTTGCAGTTCATCATAAAACCAGCTTGCATGTCCTAAAGCTTGAGCTCCTTCAAACATGCAGTTGTCAAGGTCTACTAAAAGCCAAGTTTCTTCGTCAATGAATGGAATCACATCTTCAATATAATGAGTCTCAATGATTTTGGCTTCGATTCCAAAAACGGCAAGGCAAAGAATGGCTATTTTAAAAAAAACATGTGTAAACATCTATACTCTCAATTTTTTACGGTTTTAATTAGAAAATATGCCGATAAAGTTTAAAGATTTCCATCGTAAAATTAATAATTTGAATAGGTGTGGGACTTTTCTAAGTCTTTTTTATCAAGAAAGATGTGTTTTGCTGAAATTTGTATTTATCAAACGCTCAAAAACGTTTAAAAGAAAGAAAATACAAAAAGGTTAAACACATGGTCAATCCTTCTGATGAATCACAGGAAAAACATCGTCAAAAGGGAGCGGCTTCCGCCAATAAATTATTGGAAAGACCCCCAGAAGAAGGTTATATTGAAGAGTGGACAGAATTGCTGCGAAATCCAAAGATTAAAGACAAAACCTTTGCTGAAGAATCTGGTGTCATTTTTCGCTTGGCGCAAGAGTGGCTGGCGTTGCCAACTTTAGTGTTGGTCGAAGTGGCTAATCAACGTCCTTTTCATAAAATACCCCACCTGAACTACCCCGCTTTCCTAGGGACTGTTAATTTTCGAGGTCAGCTTTGGATGGCAGTGGATATGCACCGTTTTTTAGATATTAAAGCTGAGTCGGGCGAAGGGGGGAAGCCTGGCGGTAGAATGCTAGCGATTGAACAGGGGAATAATCGTTGGATTTTTCCTGTGGATGAAGTGTATGGAGTGCATCATTTCGATCGGCAATCGTTAGATAATGTCCCTGTCACTGTTACAAAATCTAAAGTGAATTATTTTCAGGGTGTTTTTAATTGGGACAACAAAAATGTGGCGTATTTAGATGCAAATCTTTTATTCCACAGTCTTGAAAGGAGCATTTTGTGAGTAAAGAGCCATTGGAGAAAAAAATAGATCCTGTTTTAGAACTTTTCAGGACTGATTTAAAAGATAAAATCAAGCGTTTAAATCCAGATGAACTGCAGTCACAACAGCCTCTAAACTATGACCCAATTTCGCTCTTGCACGAAATTAAAGCCGAAGCGCGCCTAATTCGGCAAGAAACACTTTATCAATTGTTTGAGCAAATAGAGAATCTCTTCATAGAATTTCTAGGCAAGCATCAACCTATTCAGCTATCAGAAAACAGTGCGTTAAAAAATGCTTTTAATTTACTGCTCGAATTTTGTGAATTAGATGCTTCTAGAGCCGTTGCTTGGTTGGAAGGGCATCAATTCCAATTTGAGGAAGCCGCGCAGAGGTTTAAGAAACAAGAGGACAAGCCTGCAACTGATCTGTTCGCCAGTCCTAGCGAAGAACTCATTTTAGACAATGCCATGATGGAAATCTTTCTGACCGAAGTTCAAGTGCAAACGACAGTTTTAAATACGGGATTAATGTATTTGGAGGAGCATTCTGAATCTGAAGAAGTGCTCAATGCACTCATGAGAGCGGCTCATTCAATTAAAGGCGCCGCTCGGGTGGTTTCTCTGAAAGATATTGTGCAGCTAGCCCATGTGATGGAAGATTATTTTGTAGCTGCCAAGCAAAAAAAAATCACCCTTTCTGCAGGAAGCGTGGATATTCTTTTAGAAGCGGTGGATTTTTTGGAGGATCTTTCAAAGACTTCCTCTGCCCAATTAGCCGAACGCGTCAAGCAGAAAAATCAAACCATCGCACTTCTCGTTAAAAAGGTTTCTGATCTTCTGCAGGCAGAGAATGTGCCTTTATCCGATGATGAGGCTTCGCCGCAATTTATTCTGGAAGAAAGTGATCTTCCTTCAGCGAAATCGGTCATTTTTGACCACATTAGTAAAAAACTAGAAGAGCCTGCTGCTAATCTTTCGGATGCTGAGCGCGTGCTGCGTGTGACGGCTGAAAATCTCAATCGCCTGATGGGGTTAGCCGGGGAGGCTTTAGTGGAATCCCACTGGCTCCAGCCTTTCAGCACGGAATTGTTAAAGCTAAGTAAGGAACAAGGGAAGCTTGGGGAATATCTAGAGCAACTTCGTAATAGTCTGGATAAGGAGCACTTGTCTGAAAAGGTTAGTTACTACCTTGATGAAGTTCAAGAAAAAGGAAAAGAATATCTTGATCACTTTTCTGAACGCTATTCTGAACTAGAAATGTTCATTAGAAGGCATTCAAATCTTTCTGACCGTCTCTACCGTGAGGTCATTGCTAGTCGCATGCGCCCCTTTGCAGATGGGGTAGAGGCTTTTCCTCGCATGGTTAGAGATCTCGCCCATCTACTGCATAAAAAAGTCAGATTACAAATTATTGGCCGAAAAACACCTGTGGATCGGGAAATATTAGAAAAATTAGAAGCACCTCTAGGTCATCTTTTAAGGAATTCTGTCGATCATGGGATTGAGCTGCCAGAAGAAAGAATAAGAATCGGGAAGCCTCCGGAGGGGTTGATTAAGTTAGAAGCTGAGCACCGGGGCGGTATGTTAATCATTACTGTAAGTGATGATGGAAGAGGCGTTGAGCTCAGCACCATCCGTGAAGCCGTCATTAAGAAGAAATTGGTTAATCAGGAAATTGGGGAGAAACTTTCTGAAAAAGAGCTCATCGACTTTCTTTTTCTGCCCGGTTTTACCACGTCTGAAAAAGTTACGGAGATTTCAGGCAGAGGCATTGGTCTAAATATTGTTCAAAATATAGTGTTAGAAGTTGGGGGTAAACTTCAGGTAAATATCAATCCCGGTAAAGGCGTCGTTTTTCAACTGCAGCTGCCTTTGACACTATCCGTGATGCGTGCCCTGATCGTGAAAATTTCAGGGGAGGCCTATGCGTTTCCGCTAGCGCGTATTGAATCAGCTTTATTGATTTCCAAAGAAAACATTCAATTTTTAGAAAATCAGCAATACTTTAAATTTGAAGGGATTAATATTGGATTAGTCTCAGCTTATCAAATTTTAAAAATTTCTCCCCCAGATATGCCAAAAGACATCTATCCTGTGATTCTTTTAAGAAGTCATGCGAGTTATTATGGGTTGGTGGTTGATAGTTTTTTGGGAGAAAGAGAGATTGTGGTGCAGGAATTAGATAAGCGATTAGGAAAAATTCCAGACCTCAGTGCGGGAGCGTTAATGGAAGATGGAACGCCTCTTTTAATATTGGATGTAGAGGATCTTGTCCACTCGATCGATGCTTTATTAACCACAGGTCAGTTAGAAAAAGTGCATCAACTGACTCAAGTATTGGGCAAAGAATCAAAAAAACGCATCTTAGTCATTGATGATTCCATTACTGTGCGCGAAATTGAGCGTAGACTTTTGCTAAATAATGGCTATGAAGTAGATATGGCTATCAATGGGGTAGATGGCTGGAATGCTTTAAAAATCGTTCATTACGACCTAGTGATTACAGATTTAGATATGCCCAGAATGAATGGAATCGAACTTGTGCGCCAAATTAAAAATGATCCCCAGTTAAAAACCATTCCCGTTATGATCATATCGTATAAGGAAAAAGAGGAAGACCGATTATTAGGACTTGCGGCGGGAGCTAATTATTATTTATCAAAAAGTAATTTTCATGAAGAATCACTTCTTAACGCCGTGCGGGAGCTAATAGGTAAACCTTAAGTAAACAACTCTATTTTAAAGGATTAAGGATGATCTCTTCCATTCAACAGGTCTTAGACCAAACTTCACAAGCTTTAGAAACATTTGTTAGCCATATCAAAACTTCTAAGCAGCCTGCTTCGCAGAAACAGATTGAGGATATCTCTCATTTTTTGAGCGAGAGCAAAAAAACTTTAACGCATTTAAAAAATTTAAAAGATCATGATATTCAAACAAATTCCGCCTTAAATGCCCAGTTAACCCGAGAAATCAATCGTATTCAATCTCTTTTAAATGAAATTCATATGATTAAGGCCGACAGAGCCACGCAAGAACAGGTCGGTATCCTGCAAGCTTCATTCTTCTGGAGCACGATTGAAGATTTTCAAAATCTCATTAAACATTTAAAAGATGATCATAAAAGAGGCATCCGTGCTGAAAAAGTCGATGCTATAGAACCTGAAAGTGAGTAGGAGATGAATATGGAAATTTCAAGTCCAGCTTTTGAGCATCAACAAATGATTCCCCGGAAGTATACTTGTGAGGGAGACGATATTTCTCCCCCGCTTTTTTTTAAGAATATTCCAGAGAAAACGCAGAGTTTATCTTTAATCATTGAAGATCCGGATGCACCCAGGGGAGTATTTGACCATTGGATTGTGTGGAATCTAGCCGGAACTACTCAATCTTTGGAAGAAGGTGCCGATGTTCCCAAACAAGGCAAAAATGGATTTAACGTCAGCTATTACCGAGGTCCATGTCCGCCACCGGGGAAGCCCCATCGCTATTTTATTAAAGTCTATGCATTGGATATTGCGCTGAATTTGCCTGAAGGAAGTTCAAAAAAAAGTCTGCTTGATGCTATGGAAGGGCATATTCTTGGAGAAGGGGAACTGATTGGAATTTACCAACGATAAAAAAAGCGGGGGCATGTGATTCCGGAAACGAGCTTTGGGCATAAGGCTGCTAATCTTGTCAAATTGGATCAGTTATGCCATACATTAACTGTGACAGACGTGCATGTCAGCGTGCCTCCCTACTTGTGTTTTTCACATCAGGAAATTTTTGGGCATATTCGGCAGTTCTATCCTGCATATTTAGAAGATTGGCAGGTTTTTGTGTCTTTGCAGGCCGGAAATGCCCTTTTTCCTTCAGAAGCGCGGCTGCATTTGTGGAAAATGCAAGAGGCGCTCATTCAACTTTTTGCTACGCATATTTTTACGACAGCAGCCCTTGAAGACTTTTTGCGCTTATATCGTGGCAAAAATGCGACTTTGATGGTCAGGAGCACCGGGAGAGAAGATAGCGAAACATTTTCTAATGCAGGCGGCAACCGTTCTGAGTCTGGCGTCATTCCGGAAAGAGAGGCGGTTTCCGCCGCAATCGGAAAAGTGATTGCTTCATACCATTCTGTCAAATCTCTGCGGCTGCGCAAGTTTGGCGATGATGATATTGCTGCCTCTCCCTTTCTTTCAGTGTTTTTGCAAGAAATGATCGGTGAAGTTTATGAGTGCAATCAAAAATTAGATATTCCTGTTTCTGGCATTTTGCATACCCAAGAGATGCTAGGGCATACCCCGGACATGATTCAACTCCAGGCCCTTTATGGACATAATGAGGCTTTAGTTAAAAACTTGCTGCCATACGACACTTTCTATATTACTACTGCAGATGTGCACTCTGTCGTGCAATTCAAAAAAAAACGATTGGTATCAAGTCTTACAGGGGAATTTGTTTCTGTGGACAATCCCTGGGAAATGCGGATGGCTCCGACCTTGAGTTCGGAGATTCTGAGTGCATTCCTTCCCTTAGCAACACACATTCAAAACTTCTTCGGCGAACCGATCGAGGTTGAGTGGACCTATTCCCATTCTCAACACTGCCTGTATTTATTACAGGCGCGTCCATTAATTGCAGGCAAGCAGCAGCTTCCCTCCTTTATCAATCAACAAAATTTATTTAATACTTATAAGCAAGTGAGGGTGTGTGCAATCGAAACGATTGTCTCTAAGGGATCAGTCACCTTATTGACCCATGCCGATGAATGGATTCACGATGTGACTTTAGAAAAAGGCTTTAGTCATTATTTAAGAGAAGAAAAGCCTCAAATCAAAGCCCTTTTTTGCCAAATCCCGGCAGCTGCCACCTCACATGCGGCTTGCTCTTTGCGTGAACAGAATATCGAAGTTTTTTCAGGAGCAGACCTGCCGATTCAGGAATTGAGCAAAGTGGGCATCGTAAGTTTAGTTGATCCCCAGCAAGGCAAAATTTTTATCTTTGAACATTCAGTGAAATATGGGAATGAATTTTCGGCGGAATTAAAACAGGCGGGGATTATCGAAGAGGGATGGTTGTCGCATCCCGTCCCAGCTTTAGAATCGCTTTTGCCTTTCCTTGCGGCCAATGTTACCATAAAGCCGGTAACGTCCGCCAATGGGGTTTTTGACGAGAAAAGAATACATCAGCTTCTGCGCCAAGCTATTGTTTCAAATGAAGCCGTCGATGAATTGCTTAATGGGCTTCATACAGAACTTGAAAAGTTAAGAGATCAATCGGTTTTTTTTGAGCGTGCAATGCTCATTGCACAGCAGGTCCAGAAGATAGCCGACCATTATTTATATCGTGAAAGACCGCGGATGCAAAGACTATACGCGTTGAAACGCTTAGAAGCTCTCTTTTTTCAAAATAAGTCTGCGCAAATCATGCATTCCGATTCACTAAGCGAAATTTTGCGTGAGCATCAGTCCATTTTTGCTATGGGAAAATATCTACTGCATTCAGAAGGCAAGGAAAGATGGCAAATTTTCACTGAAAGTTTGCTGCGCGATTCTCCCGATGTGATCAAGCGCCTAGAAACTCTTGTTAATGAAGTTGAAAGACTGCACATTACAGAAGAATGGATCAACATTGCCTTCATGCATACATCGCAAACCCAGCCAAATCAAACGTCTCATGAAATTTTAGGGCAATTGGAACTCGAGCTCAAAGAACTTTTTCCGCTCATTCATTACTTATTTGATGCTCGCAAAATTTTGCAGCAGTGGAAAGAGCGAATCCCATTGTGGAGTGATTACAAGCGATTTGAATCACTCTACTTTGATTTCTCACATCATTTTCTACGCGATCTCCATGAGCTAACAAATCTGTTCTTTATGACACCTGCCGAAAACTGGCTAGGACGCACAATGTTGATCCACTTCATTCAAGAAGCGATCGAAGTCTATGATCAAATCCTTAAAGCTTTAAAAGGCAGCCCAGAGTATGTCGAAAAGTCTCTTAAAGTAACCCGCTTCAAAAAGATGCTCGAGCCATTTTTAGCTTTGATGAAAATTTGGGTGGAGCAAATTCCTGCAGCCAAAATAGCGGAATGGATTCGCACGATCGAAAGCTTAGGGGATAAGCTTCCTGGAGATTACCGTCAAACGGTTATTCGCGCGATTGAAAGACAGTTTCATTATCTGACTTCTACGCGTGAAGAACATCTTTGGCCGAGTAAAGAATTTAATGTCAACGCACAAGTGATCAGCAGCGCTTATTATAAGAATCAAGATCTTCCTTTAACGTGCACTCTGGAGGATTTATGTACCCTGATCCATCAAAATATCCTGGTGGCGCAAATGACTCATTTTACCTCCTTATGGGAGGGGCGTCTTCCAGCAGAAATGACAGGTTTGCATCAACAAGTATTGGGAATGCAAAAAAAATGTGAAATTCGTCCAGGAGTGATTGTGCCCATCCAAGCTAATTGGGTAGGGCTTTCCTATGCTTATCCAGTTATTACGCTGCTCTACAATGTTCCTGTCAAGAACCATAGCACAGTGATTCGCGTGTCCTATCACTTAGAGGAAAAGGCTGCTGAAATCGATGTGAGGATGATTGGACATAACCGAGGCGGTCGTATGGAAGAGATTGCTAAAAATATTTTTATACAAAGTCTGGCGGCGAAATGCCCCTTAGTTGTGTTTCCGCAATATGATGCTCCTTTTAAAATGTTAGAATTTATGTGGAAGCTTTCGCAAAATGCGCTTGAGAATCAAGCTCTTTTGTCGTCTATCCACAAGATTTTGCTGAAAGCATTAGAAGACACCTTGCTTGATAAGGAATTAATTCCCGTAAAATTAGAAGAGCTTGATTTTGGCCAAAAAGAGGTGTGGAGTCCTTTATGGACCACTCACGGTGAGGTGCAAAAGTGGTTTGGGTATGGCGCCCCTTATTTTCAGCCTTTGATGAAACATTTTCTTAAGCATCAATGGTATGCCGAAGCCTTGCTTTTATTTCCCCTTGACCAAAATTTGTTAACGGCTTTACCGATTAATGATCAGCTATTTCAGCTTGTTAATGCTTTGTTACATTCTCAAGCATTCTATTTTAGCGCTTACGGCAATGAACAAGGTTTTCATGGCTATAATGAACTGTCAGAATGGGCTTTAAAAGATTTCTTCACTCAAGAAGAAGCTGTGCAATTTCTTGTGAAGCATAGAAATCAATTACTGTATCGTCCACAAGAGCCTTTCGATACAAAAATGTTTTTCCTCGCCTTACATTTTATCATTTTAAATGCTTTGATCCAAGCCGCAGAAGACCAGCAAGTGACAGAGTATTTAGAATTTTTAAAGGGTAATCAGCAGATTGAAACGGTGGTAGATCTCTACTATAATCGCAAAAAATGGCATTTTACTGCGCCTCAAGAAGAAATAGTACGTCAGGCTTCTCTAGGAAAAAATGTGGATGGCTATCCAGTCTCCGCCGAGATAATTGAAAAGGCACTTTCCGTGATGGATTTTATACATTTACAAAAAGATGCCGTTCTATTTATTCAAGTTCCACGGACCCAAACTTGGGTACAGGCTACAGTGATCAAAGTTTTGACTGAGACTTCACCAGAAGAACCTTTTGGCTCCATTAAAGTGCGAGTTGCTCGCGGCGGTATTATCAAAATCACCCATCCTTATAATATCAAGATTAGCCGCTCTATGGTTGCGGTTTGAAGCCCGCTTTAAGGCAAACCACAGAGGCAAAGAGACACAAAGGAAGATGAGGAGCTTCTTGCGACTTTAAGATCTTCAGGCATTACAGTCACATGGAGGAGGTCTTTTTCTAAAAAAAACGCCTCTCGACCATTGACACTTGCAATGCAAGTGTCAATAATTCGCTAAGATGCATTATGACGTTACAGAGGTATTGACAGTAAGGATGGTGATTCCTCCCTGTGTCTCTGTGGTTTGCCTTAAAACCCTCTGTGGTCTCTTCAATGCGCGACGGTACGCAAAATTCAGATTTTAAGGAAGGAGGCGCTCTAGAACCTCATCCCATTTTTTAATCTCGCTGTCTACCCACTTTTGATATGTTTCCAATTTAGCATCACTGAGTCCAATTCCCAGATTTCCTGTGGCTCCTAGATGTTGTTTAGCTAAAATATTGGCCACAGGATCGACCTCTGAAACATGCGAAGGATTCTTTGCTACTTGTTGATACGCCTCTCTAAATGGAACCCCTTCACAGGTTAAGCGTAAAACTTGATCTGTGGCAAACAATTCAGGGGTGAAGGCTTTGATGCAAGCCTCTTGATCAATCTGCAATTCCGCAAATATCTGCGAAAAAACTTTTAATGAGAGATGAGTAATTTCTAAACCTTGCATGAGCGGTCGCTTAGTTTCTTGAAAATCGCGATGATATCCCGAGGGAAGGGTACGGACAATCTCTAGCGTTTGCAGCAGTAGGCCTTGAAGCACGGCTGATTTTGCTCTGATCAGTTCCAACGGGCAGGGATTGCGCTTTTGCGGCATTAAGCTGCTTCCAGGGCAGAATTTTTCAGGAAGGATCACATAGCCAAATTCAGGCGCACTGAAAATAATGAGATCCGTAGCCATTTTACTTAAGTCATTCATAATTTGGACTAAAACATGCAGCACAGCTGCTTCAAATTTTCCGCGGCTATTGTTTGCATACAGTACGTTATTTTGCACAGACTGGAATCCAAGAAGCTCTGCACAATACTGTCGATCAATGGGTAAAGAGACTCCATAACTGGCAGCCGAACCTAAAGGGCATTGATTAATAAGCGCAAAAGAGCCTTCTAACAAATGCATATCATCAAGCAGCGATTCAGCCAACGCTCCGGCCCAAAGTCCAATGGAAGAGGGCATCGCGCGTTGAAAATGAGTTCTTCCTGGAACAGGGATATGACGGTGTGCTTTTGCAAATGCACACAAAATCTCACACGTGTTTAAGACCTCTTTGCTAATTAGGAGGATTTGATTTTTCATGTATAAGCGTAAGTCTAACAGTACCTGATCATTGCGTGAACGAGCCGTATGCAGTTTTTTGCCAACATCGCCTAATGCCTTAACGAGGGCATTTTCCACAGCTGTGTGGACATCTTCATCTTCAGCCTGAATGCAAAATTTTCCCTCTTCAGCTAATTGCATAATATGGTTCAGCTCTTGGACTAAGTGCTGGCATTCTGCTGCAGTTAAAATGCCAATTTCCGCAAGCATTTGCGCATGCGCCATGCTTCCTAAACAATCGTAGGCAACCAGAGCTTGATCGAGTACCGGATCATCTCCTGTCATGAAATTTTCGACAAATTGATTGAGTTTATACCCTTTTTCCCACAGTTTCATTGTGTGCATCCTTTTGCATTTTTCAGCCTTAGGGCATTGAGTTTAATAAAGCCTTTGGCGTCAAGCTGATCATAATCACCTAAACGATCCATACTAGCCACATCCTGATTGTAAAGGGATTTAATGGATTCACGCTTGGTGATGATTGCATTTCCTTTATACAGTTTGAGGTAAACTTTACCTTCGACATGCTCTTGGCTGTTTTCGATGGCTGCCATTAAAAATTTCATTTCAGGGCTAAACCAAAAGCCGTTATAAATAAGTTGGGCGATTTTTGGCATCCACATTTCTTTGAGATGGAAGACCTCGCGATCTAAGACTAAAGTTTCAAGGTCATGATGGGCTTTCCATAAAACTGTGCCGCCTGGGGTTTCATAAATGCCTCTCGACTTCATTCCCACGAATCGATTCTCTACAATATCAACACGACCAATACCGTGTGTACCGCACAATGTATTCAGATAGCTTAAAAGCGCGACAGCGGATTCATTGATGGTAAGCCCCGTAGCCAAATTGGTCACGGCAATTGGTACCCCCTTAGCAAATTCGATCATGATGTAAGCAGCTTCATTCGGTGTTGCAGCCGCAGCCATGGTATGTTGAAACATATTTTCTGGCGCTTCTTGAAATGGATTTTCCAAAATCCCTCCTTCATAGCTTGTGTGTAAAAGATTTTCATCCATGCTATAAGGTTTTTGCAAGGTCGAGGTGATAGGAATCCCGTGCTGTTCCGCATAGGCAATCATGTCTGTACGTCCCTTGAATTGCTTAAGAAATGTAAGATCCTTCCAAGGGCTAATGATGGTTGCTTCTGGCATTAATGATAGGTAAGCGATTTCAAAACGCACCTGATCATTTCCTTTACCGGTAGCCCCATGCGCCACAATTGAGGTGTTTTCTTGACGGGCAATCTCAATCTGCTTTTTGGCGATTAAAGGACGAGCAAGCGCTGTTCCAAGCAAGTACCTCCCTTCATAAGTAGCATTAGCCTTGAGGGCTTGAAAAACATATTGTTCGACAAACTCTTGGCGCAAATCTTCGATATACACTTGGCTAGCTCCTAAATTAAGAGCCTTTTGTTTAACAGCTTGCATATCCTCTTTTTGGCCGACATCAGCTAAGAAGCAAATCACTTCAAATTTTTTCTCGATGAGCCATTTTAAAATGACAGAGGTATCAAGGCCTCCGCTATAAGCTAAAATTACTTTTTCCATTGTATGTTCTCATTAATGTGATAAAAATTGTTTAATTTTTCCATGCGAGGCAAAAGATCCGCTTTTGCAATCCCATTCTTCTTTCAATTCCCCTTGTTCCAGAAAATAGACGTAGTCCATGATCTTGCGGATAAAGGGCATGTCATGGCTTGACAAGGCGATTGTCAGGCCGCGTGCGTTGAGTTCGAGAAGCAAAGAGGTTAAACTTTGTTTACTTTCCGGATCTAAGGCTGAGGTAGGTTCATCCAGTAGCAAGACGCCAGGGCGCAGAACTAATGCTCTAGCGATAGCCACCCGTTGTTGCTGTCCGCCGGAAAGCTGGGAGGGCAACGCCTGGATAAAAGGCTCCATATGTAAGAGATGCAGAATTTCGATGGCGCGCACCTCAGCTTCTTTCTCTACCATTCCCACTACATGCACAAGGGCATACGTGCAATTTTTGAGAACTGAAAGATGTGGAAATAAGTGAAATTGCTGCAGCACAAATCCCATCGTCGAAGCTCTTTTGATAGCGTTGAAAGTTTTAACATCTCGCTCTCCGCAAGTGATGAGGCCCTCGTAATGTGCATGCAAGTTCGCGATGCATTTAAGCAGCGTAGTTTTGCCTGCTCCACTAGGCCCCATAAAAGTGGTGATGCGCTTTTTTCTGATTTCAAAAGAAACTTCTTTTAAAATCAGTGAAGAGTTCTTGGTATTTTTAAATTGCCAGGCAATCTTTTTTCCCTGAATCATAGTCCTTCCTTTTTTTGAGTCAATTTGGCGAGTAAAGCGACACTACTTGTCATCATTAGATAAAGCGCTGCGGCACCGAGGTAGATTGTCATGGGATCGAGTTCGCGCACGACGATATCTTTGCTGACTTTCGTCAATTCGGCGACACCTATAACCATGAGAATGCTGGTTTCTTTGATCAAAGCCGTGAGCTCATTTGTTAAGCTCGGCAGTGTGATCGTAAACATTTGCGGCAAAATGATGCCTTGCAAAGTTTGCCAAGGCTTAAGTCCAATGACATAAGCGGCTTCCCATTGTCCCTCAGGGATGGCGTTAATTCCACCCCTGACAATTTCTGAAATGTAAGCAGTGGAATTCACCCCCAAGGCAATGACTCCAGCTGTAAATGGCGATAAGGAAATGCCGATGATTTCCGGCAAAGCGTAGTACGCAATCAGAACTTGCACAAATAAAGGCGTGCCTCTCACAGTCCAAACGAAGCTATTGAGGGCATAGCCTGAGTATTTAGTGCGTATTTTTCGGCAGTTCAATATCCCGATAAAAATTCCTCCACAAACACCTATCGCCATGGAAACAAAGGCAATTTGCAGGGTTGCCAAAGCGCCCTGAAGTAAAAAGGGAAGGGATTTAAGCAATAATGAGGATTCTTCTTGCATCATTCGCCCCCTTTAAACCATTTGCTCTCAAGTTGTTTCAGCTTTCCTGAGGCTTTGAGTTCTTGAATGATTTGTTGGATTTGTTGCAAAAGTTCATGATTGTCTTTTTTAATCCCGATGCCAAAGCCTAGAATCATTTCTTCTTTGGGGAGAGGCACATTTAAGATTTGGATTTCTGGGTGCTGTTTTTTGAGGTATGCAGCGACATCTGGTTCGACGAGATTCGCAACTGATTTGCCATATTTGACATCCATTAATGGGGCAAGCGCGCCTTGAAAAGCTTTCACCTTGATCCCAGTGTATTTGCTTATGAAGGTTTCCGGAATTGTGCCTGATTCGACACTAATGGAAAGATGGGGGAACAGCGCAATGTCTGCTAAAGACTGGATATTTTGCGGAATCTCCTTCCAGAAAACGAGGCTTAAAGCCGTTGCCGCTTCGCCAAGGTAAGGAACCATCGCTATCTCTTTAAGCCTACTGGGAGTGATATTCATACCGCTGATAATCAAATCGATTTTTCCTTGCTTGAGCGATAGAATTTCTCCCTCAAATTCCATATCTTTAATGACAAGCTCTTTGTTTAATTTGGCCGCAATCTCCGCAGCAAGGTCGACATCAAATCCGACAAGTTTGCCCTTGTTATCCATAAATTCGAAAGGGGGATACCCACTCTGTAAGCCGATCACTAGTGTTTCATGAGACGGCTTTTCTAAGGTTTGTGCATGTTTCAACACAATCAAACCAAGCAGCGCGCTTGCCAAAAAAGCAAGCGCATATTTTTTAAAAAATGAGGACATAAAAACTCCTAAAGGTTTAATGCACAAAAGCATAGTAACATTTATGCATTGTGAAAAATTGTAACGGAGTTCAAAGCAATGGGTTTTACATTTGTCACAAAACGTAAAAGCAGATGCTGGAACTAGTTACTAGTAAAAATAAAAATAATAAGAAGAAAAAAAAGAGTGGCGGTTAGCGCCGGAAAGAAGAATTGAATGAAGAAATAGAAGACACGTGAGAACTCATTTGAGATAGGTTCTCGGACTCGGGACTAAAACTTGCAAAAGTGATAATTTCCATGATCGCACCTTAATAGTTAATGCGGATTTAAGGCTAAATATATGAAATACGAAAATTTAAGTCCATAGTTTAATCTTAAAGTCACATTTTCTAACTTGAATCCTTAAAACGCCTTTTTGAAGTCGTAGAGTATGTGGCAGTCGTTTGAACAACAAATAACATAAAATTTTGATAATCTTTACTATTTATTAATAATCATGATGCGCAATAAATTGATTGATTCATCCTCGGATGAAACTTTGCAGATGAACAGAAGTAAATGTTTAATCAACTGATTTATAAAATTTTAATAAAAACAAATTCTATGAATAATTTTCAAATTGGAGAATTCTGGGGTTTCTCAGAAAGTGCACTTGTAACGACTACAAATAAAGTCACCTATTTCCATTGCCATCCTCAGGTGTACTGTCCTGAAATGGCGGGAAGTGTTTATGACTGTGCACGTTTTATCTTTAATCAAATGGCTGAAGCGAAGTTACCTGAAGAGATAAAGCTCAGGTTGCGAGGGATAGCAGTTAGCGAGATTGCATTGATTGAGAATAGAGATAGCGGGAAAAAAACACCGACTACTATTCATCCATCGCGGCATGACACCTTGAGGTTATTATGCCCGAGTCATTCAAATCAACGCACAGCTTCTCTTCAAAGATATAATGAAGGGGGCAATGAAAAAGAAATACGTGGTGAAGAGAGCAGAGAAAAGGAAGCGCCGACTGCTGAAAATCAACTAGCTCCCATCACGCATGCAGCCCTTCCATTTCCTAAAGCACTGACAATTACAGAAGTATTTAAGCATCCTTTAGATTCAAACAGGAAAGGTATTTTCCATTTTGACCAGGAAAACAATTGCCTGATACTCGAGCATCCGCATGGGAATTATCTAAGACCTAACACAGTTTATGAAAATGAACTTAAGAATATGAGAACTAGATTAGTGGAATGCCTTCATCAGCAAGAAATGGCGATCAAACCTTTTCAAATGTTTAAGGATCGTATTCTAGCCTTGGATAAAAAGAGGTTAGAAATCGTAGAAAGAAAGCTTCGATTACGCTTTGGTCAAAGCGCGGGAGTACAATTACCTGAAAACATTCCTGAATCTTCTCAAAGCTCCTTTTCCCAGGATTCTAGAATAGATTCTCCCTTTGGAGATGAAAATAGACTTTCTTCTCGCAAAAGAAAATTTGAAGATAGGGAAAAATTTGATAGCGAGCATAATTCCCAAGAAAATGCTTCCTCTTTTACTCAGGAATCAATCAATTTAGTAGACGAGCTGGCGAGCCCTCCTAAGCCGATAATGCTTCATAGATTCGACAGTACTAGAGTCAGACCTAAGATGTCAAATCAACCAATTTTGAAGTATTTTGACAGATCAAATCATCTCTATGCAAATCATAGGCATAGTTCTTATCACTCATTGAATCTTACGTTGCCAGAATTAAAAAGAGCTCAGGGACTCTTGAATGAATGCATAGAAAGGCAACAGGCTGATCTCAGCAGACTAAAAGAGCTTCATCCACACTTGGAAGCAGAAATATTAGATGAGGATCGGCAAAAATTGGATGAGATTGAGCGCTGCATCCGAGAACAAACGCCCCATTCCTTGAAAAGAAAGGGATATGTAGAAATTGATAAAAACGCATGAGTGATCGATGAGCTTTAGGTGAAGTGACAATTTGATGAGATCCAAAAAAGGATTTCTTTTGATTGATGAGGCTCTGATTTAATAACATGCTCAGCTGTGTCCTAAAGCAATCGACTTTAATTGCCCTCCACTGGCGTATAAAAAATGTTTTGATAGCAGCATCGCGTTTGCATAATTTAAAAAAAATGATCCTCATGAGCTGAGTCATTCAGCTGATCATTTGTAAAAGCAAATGAGATGAAAAAGGGTAGCAAAATAATGAACTACATAATTATTACCTTCAGCCCATTCCATTTCCTTCCATTTTGTGGTATAGTCGTTGCATGTCATTTTATAAGGAATAAGCGATGCCTATTTTCACAAAAGAAAGTCTTGAAACTTTACGACACCGAATCGATTTGGTCGAAGTCGTATCGAGTCACCTAGAGTTAAAGCGCACCGGGGCCGCTTATAAAGCCTTGTGCCCGTTTCACGACGAAAGGTCTCCTTCTTTTGTGATTCAAAAAGGGGATACGCATTACCATTGCTTTGGATGTGGCGTGCATGGCGATGCGATTCATTTTTTAATGAATCACCTTAAAATGACTTTTTTAGAGGCTGTAGAACATTTAGCCAGCCGTTTTCACGTGCATCTGGATCAAGTAGAGGGCACAGAAGAAGTCAAAGGGATCAACAAATCGCGCCTGCGCGAAGCATTGGAGGTGGCCAATGAATTTTTCCATTTTTGCTTACTGCATACCCCAGAAGGGCAAGAGGCGCTTAAATATCTTTATCAGCGCGGCATCGATTTAGCCTTTATCAAACTGTTTAAGGTAGGGTTTGCCCCGCCGCAGGCGGGTATGCTGCGCAAGCTTTTACATAAGCGTTCAATTTCGGATGCAGTGATGCTTGAAGCTGGTTTATTAGTGGAATCTAATGATGGCAAGCTGCGCGATTTTTTTGCAGACCGCATTCTTTTCCCTATTCATCAAGCTTCAGGCTCCATTATCGGATTTTCGGGCCGAAAGTTTAAAGAAACGACTTACGGTGGAAAATACGTCAATACCCCAGAAACCCCACTCTTTAAAAAGTCGCGCGTATTATTTGGCTTAAATCACTGTCGGCGCCGCATTGCAAAAGAGCGCAAAGCTATTGTGGTGGAGGGGCAGATTGACGCCTTACGGTTAATCTATGCGGGTTTCAATTTTACTGTAGCGGGTCAGGGCACTGCCTTTGGTGAGGGGCATGTGAAAGAGCTGGTGCAATTAGGGGTGCAGATTGTCTATCTCGCCCTTGATCCCGATGTAGCGGGTCAAGAGGCGGCTTTCAAAATCGGCAATTTGTTTCAAAAGGAAGGGGTAGATGCTCGCATTGTACAGCTTCCTTTAGGGATGGATCCGGATCTCTTTTTACGCGAAAAAGGACCGGAAGTTTTTCAAAAATATCTGCAAAAAAGCCAAGATTATCTGGCTTTCCTCATTGCGCATTTTTCAAGAAAGATGAATGTTAATACACCTGCGGGCAAAAATGAACTTGTGCAAACAATTAGTGCGCAAATTCAACAGTGGAACCATCCTTTGATAGTGCATGAAAGCTTGCGGCAGCTTGCGCGTCTCTTGCAAATTCCCGAAACGATGATTGCTGCTGAGTCCTTGGTTTCTCCTTCGATTACTTACTTAAAGAAAGTGGCACATGTCGGCACGCAAGCCTCGATTGATCCTAATCGCATTTTAGAATGCGATTTATTACGCTGGATGCTATTGATGGGAGAGACGCACCCCCATTTCATTGAAATGGTTCGCCTGAATCTTACAGAGGCAGATTTCCAAGCACCCATATGTCGAAACCTATATCTAGCCTATTTAGAACAATGCGCACATGGAAGAAGCCCTGATTTGCTTTCTTTAGTGATTGCGATTGATCACGAAGAAGGACAAGCGTTCATTTCAGAACTGCTTCAAAAAAAGGTGCATAAAGAAAAAGCGGAGGCCCATTTTGTTGAAACGATCCAGCGTCTCCTCGATCGAAAATGGATGGCTTTGCGCGAAGAAATTAAGATGAAAATTCAAAGTGGCCAGCTTTCGGATGACGAAGCCTTAGAGCTCGTGAAACAATTTGACGATCTTAAGCGTAACCCGCCAAAAGTCAAAGAGATACAGCGGCGAGAAACAACTTAGCATGTGCTTAAGGAGAAAGTATGCATTTGGTTTTTTACGATGGAGAATGCGGCCTGTGTGATCATGTTGTGCAGTGGCTGCTTAAAGAGGATCAGCAGCAGCAATTTTTATTTGCTCCGCTCCAGGGCGTGACAGCCGCAAAGAAATTGCAGAATGTTCCTGAACGTGTTAAAACTGCAGATAGCATCATTTTAATTGAAAATTATCAACAACCTGATGAAATAATCTACATTTATGGGAAAGCGGCTTTACGGATCTGCTGGTTACTTGGCGGAGGGTGGGCAGTCCTTGGGGTTTTATCCTTTATTCCAGCGTTTCTTTATGATTGGATGTATTGGATCGTGGCACGTATCCGCTATCGTTTATTTGGCAAAAAACTTGTCTGCCCATTACCTGACACGTCTATTGATAAGAGTCGTTTCCTTCCTTAAATATGGCACCGGAGAGCTATGCAGAAAGAATCTCACATTCATGAAAAAGCCATCAATTTTTATCTCGAAGGATTTCAAAAGGCTTGTAATTCTTTTAATGATTATGAATTTCCAAAAGTTTCCATTGTCATTCCGACTTTCAACTGTGTCCATACTATTCCACTGACATTAGATAGCATTTTAAATCAGCAGTACGCCCGCTTCGAAATCTTGGTGGTGGACGCAGGATCTACCGATCGCACAATAGAAGTGGTTAAGAATTATCGGGATGAGCGCATTCAAATTTTTTCAGTTGCCACCTACCAAAGATATGAAATGCTTAATAAAGGGATTTCCCAGGCATCGGGTGAGTACATTAATTTTCTTTTCCCCGGAGATTTTTATTTAGGTCGCGAAGTTTTAAAGCAGATGATGGCATTGGTGCTTTCGCATCAGATGCCAGACTTGGTTTTTTGCGGCACTTTTTTAAGAGATGGAAAATCGGAGCCTAAAATTTTATTTAGACACTTAAGCTTAAAGCTTTTACGGATGGGGCATCAGCCAACCAGCTTGCAATCTTGTTGGTTTAAAATAGAGACATTAAAAAAGTTGGATAAATTTGACATGTCCTATAACCAGCGCGGCGGGTATGAATTGATGTGTCGTTTTGCCCTCCATCATCACCTCAAAACAGTCTCGACAAATCGTGTCTTTACGGACTACGACTTGCGTTCAGTGACTAGGCAGATGGTGATTACACACTTTCTAGAAACACTAAAAACAATTTTTCATTATTTTGGAGTTTGGGCAACTTTCAGGTGGTTTTTTCACCAAAAAGACATGTATCGGTATATTAAGCTGTGGATGCGCAATGCACGACTGGCATTTTTAGGCCGCTAAGAGACTGTCAATCACTGCTTTTAGATACATCATAGAGGCACAGACAATTCTTGCCAACCTCGCGAAATTAGTTCAAATTTTTCCAAATTACCGCTTTAAGGTAAGCCACAGAGGCACAGAGGGAAGCTGTAAATTTCAGCTATAATAAGTTAATTTAACACTTGCAAGGCAAGTGTTAAAGTCGAGTGTTTTTTTTCTTCGAAAAAAAACATCATAAATGAAACTGCATTGTAGGAGCAAGCCCTCTTTGTGTCTCTGTGCCTCCTAAGTAACTCCCTCTTATGTTGCAGGTTATCAGAGGCTTACACCTCCTGTTTTTCCAGTATATAACCCAAAGACGCAGCTCTTTTCTTGAGAAATTTAAGCATTTTCTCTTGGTTTAGTTTATCGTAAAAATCTCCTCCTGAGTCTTGGAAATCCACCTTTCTTACCATCATATAATAAATTGTTCGCGCCATCTTGTGCGCAGTTGCTGTTATAGCTTCAACTGGGCCCATTCTCGCTTTCATCCTTCTTAAATGAGCCCCAAAAACACTCTTATTCTTATAAAGACTATTGGCTGACATCCTTAAAGTGGTTGCTGCTCTGTTTGTACTATGCGATGTATAACTATTTAAGCGACGCCCTCCCGAAATACGAGTACCTGGGCACAAGCCAAGCACAGAAATGTTTGACTGCCGGCCAGCGCTTTATATCTAATCCTAGTTCGGAAATAATCTTTAGTACTGTGCTTGCATCTATTCCAGGAATTGTTGTCAAATCTGTTCCTATCAGTTGCTTAAGATGGGAGCTGACACTGAATGAATACTCATATTTTTTCAGCTTCTTCAGAACCCTTTTAAAGGAAATAACGTCTTTAACAGGGGCCAGAATTTCTAGTTTTTTTTTAAGATCTCATCACATTCCAAAACTTGCTTTTGATAAAAATCATAAGCTTCCATAGCTTGTTTTAAAGTAAATAAGTGTTCATCGCGATAGTTTCCCTGAAGAGAGCTCTTGATAACCTTTTCTGGTTGTTTACACCTAGGATCTCTCATTTTTGCTAATTTAGTTGGATCCCTTTCTCCTGCTAAAATTGCCCTTACGATTGCCATTCCTGTTACTCCTGTGATATCACTTATAGCGTTATGCAGGTGTATATTCATCTGAATAAGTGATTTTTGCATGCGATTAACGTGTACTGCAAGCTTCAATAAGCATAGAACGTTGTCTAACATAATTTCGCAATTCTACCATTTTGTCCTCCGGCCGAAATGCCGCAGAAAGTAGGCCATGGGAATGTAATTGTTGCAACCATTGACAATCGATTACATCGGATTTACGTCCTCTGATGTTTTTCACGTGATGGGCATCTACTAGGTTCACTTCAAAACCAGCTTGCTCTAACATCTCAAAAACCGGTATCCAATAAGACCCTGTAGATTCCATGACAACTGTTTTGATTTTACATTTTTTGAGCCATTCAATCATTTTGTGGATATCAGGATTATAAGCCTCAAATTCTCTTACGGTTTCCTTGTCTCTTTCTGCTGGAACTGCTACAAAATGCGAGGAAGCTCCAATGTCTATTCCGGCAGAATCCGGATTAATAATTGTAATAGAGGATTGTGTATTCATGATGACCCCTTAAAATATTTAAAAAATGCAATGTGCGAAAAGTGTTAAACCAGCATTCTCCTAAACGGGATAATCTTGCGATTTCACCAATAATGTTTACGCGACTTTTCGCGCGCCATTCTCTGTGCCAGGCTAAAAGCACCAATGTCACGTCGGCTTCTACAATTGCGAGAAAATGTTAGCAGGAAATGCCAACTAGAATCAAGTTACATAGGAATGTTGGAAGGGGTTAGGAAGAGCAGGGAAAAGGAGCCTTAGCCCCTTCCCCCGCCTCTGTGGTTCAAGTCGCTCGAGGTGTACCACAATTGCCTGGACCAAAGAAGGCTTTCCGAACTATTACTCCATTATTAGCTGCAGAATTCGTGTTCAGGTTTTTTATCTTCACATGAACATTTTGCGAAATTATTTTCTTCGTCGTCATCTTCATGGCCTGGGCATAAGCAGGAAAGATCATCTTCGTGCTTTTCATCGTGGTAAAGAGCTGTCTCCTGATAAAGCGTGCCTTCTTCATCTTTTTGAGCATCATGCGCATAAGCGCCAGTGGTCAAACAGGAGGCTAAGACAAATAAAAAAGTTTTTTTGCGCATAGGAAAGTTCCTTTGTTAAAGTTGAATTGTTCGTTTATGGATCGGAAATCTTTTTTTAAATGCCATCCTGCGTCCTCGGCTGAGGATAACAATAAATAACTTTAGAATTGCCATTAGATTATGTCAACTGAACTTTGCAAGATTAAAGGGGTTGAAGTTTAACGAAGCGTATGATAAAATTTTATTCATTTTTATAATTTACCGAAGAAGAGTAATATGTTTGATTTTTTTGAAATGACCGAAGAAGAACTTAAGTTACAATTGATTTCTTTAAATCAAAAATCGTTTCACGCGAAGCAAATATTTGAATGGGTTTATCAAAAGGGGGTCATGGATTGGAATTTGATGACTAACTTAAGCGCTGAACTGCGTCAGCTTCTTAACTCTCAAATTCATCTCTCTTCAATGCAACTTGTTCATGTTAAGCCTTCCACTGATTTAGAAACCTATAAGTTTCTGTGGCGTTTAAAGGATAATCGATTGGTGGAATCTGTGCTCATTTGCTCCAAACAGCGCCGCACAGTCTGCGTATCTTCCCAAGTGGGCTGTCCTGCTAAGTGCGCTTTTTGCGCTTCGGGAAAACAAGGCTTTATGCGAAATCTGCGTCCCAGCGAAATTGTCGAGCAGGTGGTTTTAATTGATAAATGGCTGAAAGAAAAAGGCGAACGCGTTTCCCATGTTGTTTATATGGGGATGGGAGAACCTTTAAAAAATTACGATCCTGTGGTTAAATCGATTCGGCAGATTAGTCATCCCGATCTTTTAAATATTTCACAAAGACGGATTACAGTTTCTACTGTGGGAATTGTGGAAGGGATCAAAAGATTAGCCAAAGAAGGGCTGCGTGTCAGTTTAGTGCTGTCATTGCATGCGCCTAATCAACATATTCGCCAAAAAATTATTCCTTATGCCAGAAAATATCCCTTGGAAAACATTATGGAAGCTATGGACGACTATGCACGCTCCACTAAGCGGGATATTACCTTTGAATACACTCTCATTGCAGGGATCAATGATCATCCCGATCATGCGTTTGAATTGGCTCATCTATTAAAAGGGCATCAGCAATTTGCTGTGAATTTAATTCCTTATAACCCAGTTCCAGGGATTACATTGCGTCGACCAGATAAGAAGGCGATTAAAGAATTTCGGACTGTGCTATTCGGGGCCAAAATTGTGAACACTTGCCGCTATACGAAAGGGGACGACATCGCCGCCGCCTGCGGACAGTTGGCTTTGCAAGAAATTGAAAAAGAGAAAGTCGCTTAGCTCTGCCCTTTTGAGTGCGACTTTACTTTTTTGCGATGCCACTAAAAACGTTCAGGACTAGGTTCTACTATTAAAATTATTTCTTTTGTTTTATAATAAGGGTAGTGATTTCCCTGTTTATTCAAGAAAGGAGATAACCCGTGAGTGAATTAAATTCTCCTACAAGCGGAGATGCGTTTAGACAGCAACACTATCATAATCATAGCTTTCATCAAGAAAAGCACTTACCTGAAGAACCATCTGAGATTGAGAAGGTAGAATCTGAAAATGTCCAAAACAAACTTGTTGTTGAAAATGCATTGACTGCCACACAAGAAGCTTTTAATAAATACATAAAAGCTGATGCTGCCAAGGAAGAGAAACTGACAGAAGCCATCCGCGAGGAAAAGCGCAATCGTGCCCACGCCGCTGCCAAAAAAAAAGCCTGGGAAGTGAAAAAAGCTCAAAGAACGAAATTGATGGATAAAACCACCCAAGTTTCTTCAAATCATATTTATTTTCATCATCAAGCCTAGAAACTTATGCCTTTCAATCCTGCCACTTTGACTTTATATCCCACCCATCCTGGAGTTTATCTCATGAAAAACGGCCAAGGGGTCGTTTTATATGTAGGTAAAGCCAAAAATCTCCGCTTAAGACTAAGGCAATACTTTGCACCCGGGGGAGACGGCAGGGAGATGATTCCTTTTTTAGTTCCTCAGATCGATCAAATTGAAACGATCAGCGTTATTTCTGAAAAAGAAGCTTTAATTCTCGAAAGTAATCTAATCAAAACACATCAGCCTAAATATAATGCGTTATTAAAAGACGATAAGAGCTATGTGGCTTTAAAAATTAATATTAAACATGAATGGCCACTGTTAAGCTTAGAGCGTTATAGAGATAAGCCGAAAGGGAATGGCCTCTTTTTTGGGCCTTATGCACATGCTGGCGCGGCGCGTAAAACACTTGATTTGCTGCATCGCCTTTTCCCCCTTAGGCAATGTTCGGATGCTGAATTTGCACGTCGCACCCGCCCATGCATTCTCTACGATATGAAACGCTGTATTGCACCTTGCGTGAAGAAATGCACACCGGAAGAATACCAAACGCAAGTAGAGCGCACGATCAAATTTTTGAGAGGCCAAAATAAAGAAGTTTTACAAGAACTTTACAAGGAAATGGAAGCCTACGCTTCCGATTTGGAATTTGAAAAAGCCGCACTGATTCTGGGCACGATTAAACAGATTGAAAAAACGATGGAACCTCAGTATGTCGATTCAGTCTCGGGAAAGGATGCAGATGCGTTAGCCATCTATCGACAAGGAGAAGAAGTCATGCTCTGTCAGCTGCTTTTTCGCGAAGGACGGCTCACTTCTTCTCAGTGCTTTAATTTCACCAAAATTGCCGAAGATGACCAGGAATTGCTAAGCTCCTTTTTGTTGCAGCATTATCGGCATCAAGATTTTATTCCTCATGAAATTCTGCTTCCTATCCCTATTGAGGATGCAAAACCCCTCATGGATCTTTTATCGGAAAATCGCCCTCGAAAAGTCCAAATTTATGCTCCTCAAAGAGGTGGAAAAAATGTATTAGTGGAAATGGCACAATCGAATGCAGAGGCTTCTTTTAGAAAAGAAAAAGATGAGCTGACCCTGCGCGAAAACACACTTTTAGCTATGCAAGAACGCTTTCATTTAGCTAATTATCCTCGGCGTATTGAATGTATTGATAATTCCCATATCTCAGGAGCCGAACCGGTTTCTTCCGTCATTGTTTTTACGGATGGAAAAAAAGATCGACAATCCTATCGGAAGTATAAAATTAAACAGGCTGGTGCTTCGGATGACTATGGATTTATGCACGAGGTTCTTTCGCGACGCTATGCTAAAGCCAAAAGTGAGAACACTCTGCCAGATTTGTTAATTGTTGATGGAGGAAAGGGGCATTTGAATATTGCTTTGAAAGTATTGGCGGATTTGGATGTCATTTCCGTTGATGTGATTGCAGTCGCGAAAGAGCAGGGGCGCCACGATAAGGGCCTCACAGTTGAGCAGGTTTTTTTACCAAATTTAAAGGATCCGATTATTCTAAAAGCGACTTCACCAGTGCTGTTCTTGCTGCAGCAGATGCGCGATGAAGCTCACCGCGTAGCCATTACTTTTCAGCGCCAGCGTATGCATAAAAGTACAATTACCAGTTCTTTGGATCAAGTCCGGGGCATTGGTCCAGTCAAACGCAAAGCCCTTTTGCTATATTTTGGAAGTGTCAAAAAAATTAAAGAAGCTTCTGAAGAAGATCTCAAAAAAGTCAAAGGCATTAATTCAAAAGATATTGAGCAACTCCGTACTCTCAAATAAACTTTAACTTTTACTGTGCTTTTCTGCAAAAAAGTCAATTTCATGTAAAGCGGCATTAAAATGATGCTGGCGGATTTCATCAATTTCCATTTTCCACTGGCTGACCTCTTTGAGATTTTTAAAAGCTGGCGGGGGCTCTTCCTGCAGTTTTTTTAGGTTTTGGATGTGGGGCTCGATAGCCTGATAGAGTTCCTTTTTGAAAATAGTCTGCTTCTCAGGGATTTCTTCGAAAGGACTCATGGCCTGAGCTGAATATTCAGCTAATATTAAAAGATCCCGTTCAATAATTTGATTTGAAGCGGTCACAATGTGATCGATGACGGCTGTCAAAACTTCAGTTTTATCTTGAGCATTTGCATACAGGCGGACCCATATTTTTGCTTGATCAATCCATTTCGTATAACGCTGCACAGTTTGTTCTTGCCAATCGGGTAAATCTTTGGTCGATTTAGAGTGATTGGTGAGCTGTTGAATATTTCTAAGCATTGGGTCGATAACTTCCATGACTAATGGCTGTAAGTCCAGTTCGACTTCTTTTTTGATTTTTTCCAAATCTTCACGCACATGGACACTATCCAAATGAAGTTCATGAATTCTTCCCTGTAAAGGCGAAACTTCCGGATTTTTGAATATTTTTTGCTTTATCTTGGAAAAGAGCTGCGAAATATACGATTTGGAATGAGTTTTTGGGGGGAGGGGTGGATGAAAATGATTATTAAAAAAATTATCAGAAGGGATTTTAGTCATCTGGACCCTCTAATAGAAAATAAATTTCAGTTAATTTAATTATACATTAGATGAAGATTTATTGCAATAACCAATATTTTAACGTTAATATTTGCTTATTAGTTAATTATTTTGATTTATTTTTTTGGTGCTGGTATAATAAAAAAATAAATCACGTAAATATAATAGGTAAATTATGGTTAAAACTAAAGGTGCTGAAGTTAACGTTACTAGCTCTAACCATTCAGATCAGCTCGATAATCTAAATGTCAATAAACTAGAAAAAGCGCTTAGAGTAAAAACCAGTAATATTGGAAGATTTGTGACCCATATCAATGAATCAGCCGGGGAAAAATTCAAGAAAATTTTCGCTAGATTTGGTCATTTACTAAAATTTCAATGGTTAAATGATGATAAGTGCAAGCTTGTCATCAAAAATCAGTTTCAAAAGATTGAAGATGGTCTACGAAAATACTACTCTGACCAAATTGTTACTGAAGACGGAGCTAAGGCTTACCTAGAGTCCCTCCAAAAAGGTCATCAAAAGCTTGAAACTATTGCAAATCTTTTCAATAAAACCATTATCTTTGACGATGTTAAAAAAGAACTACATATCAAGGAATGGGAAGACCTCATTGCGCAAGCGAAGCAAAAAATTTCAACTCCACCTCCTCCAGGACCAGGCACTCCTCCAGCACGGCCAGCTGACAAACAACCTGCAAGTGATGTGATCGATACCTCTGCGCCTTTACCAGAGCCGGATTTTCCACCACCACCTCCTCCAGGTCCAGATGTTCCACCGCCGCCGCCACCGCCAGGTTCTGACATCCCACCACCCCCTCGACCAGCTCCGACCGACGGTGTGAGACGACCTGTATTGCCACCGCTTGAGCCAGTTGTGCCTCTTGCAGCAGAATTGATTAATAAGATCAAAACCGAAATTAATCGAAAGGTGCCTGAAGAGGATAGAGAATGGGATTTTAACGAATCCTTTACTTGTGAAGATCCTGGGACTGAAGGCTGTGATGTGCACTTCGAATCGGATGATGTCAAAAGTACCTTAACGATTTCACATCCCGATGGACGAAAATTTATGGAAGTGAAAAAAGCTACGGGTGAGATCAAAGTCAGAAATTTTGCTAAAGATGGTTATGATGAAAATAAGCGAACTGCTGCAGGCTTTGATCAAGAAGGCTTTGATGAGAAGGGATTTGATGTAAAAGGCTACGATAGAGAGGGGTATAATGATAAAGGTGTAGATAAAGATACCTATAATCGAGCTGGAGTTAATCAATATGGCTTTAATAGACATACAGGAAAATATGAGACCCCTCCCAATCCTGTTATCGGTACTGTCACAGTTGATAGAGCTGCAGAAGCCGCCCTTATTAAGCAGGTATGGGATACCCTTAATGCAAATGTGGACAATCTTCCACTCAAAATCAGGGCGCGCATGACAGAATTTCGTGCCCAGCCACGAGCCGCTGAAATGCTTTATGATGACCTACGCCAGAACCATGTTAAATTTGTTAACGAACAAAACGCTCCTACAGGTCTTTTTGGGGCTGCGGGGATTAAGGTTCCGCCGCTCTTCATTGAAGATGTAAAATAATTCTACACATTGAATCCAGCTGGTCTATTTCGACTGGCTGGATTTTTCTTTTTTAAAGGGATTGAACCAAAAAAGCAGCAAAATCCCTAGAGATAAAATCGCAGCTCCCGGATAAGTCAGTAGATACTTAGCCGGATCATAATTTACCACAATTTGAACATGTTTCGCTGCTGTGGAAGTAGCCGGAGTCATATTGGCTAAATAAAAACGGTAGCCATCCCACGTTTCATAGACATGGTTCATACTTAAAGTTGTTTCTTTTTCAGTTTCATTTTTTCGATCCAAGACAATAATATCGCTTTCAAAGCTATAGGCTTGGTTAGAATGTGCATAGGAAATTTGCCGTGCATTTCTTAAACGCACGTGGTAGGGAATCTCTTCACTTTTAGGCTGTAAACGCATGCGATAATCTCCAGCCAAGACAGGGTGTTTAAGACCTGCCGCGTGAGGTTGAAAACGCAAGGTTTTGATTTCTTCACGCTTGGAATCGCTAACTTTTAGTTTAATGAAAGGAACGTTTTCTTCCAGCTTGCTCGATGCAGGTAGACTGTAATGGGCAAAAGTGATCGGACTTTCAAGCATAATGGGAAGGCTGGTCTCCAAGTCAGCTAAAATTCTTTCATTGTGGTAGTGCTGATGTAGCACTGGGAGAGGAAGCGTGAGGGAGATCATCTCAATTAACTGCGGTTTAGTCAGTGTTAAGCCATTATTTTTAAATAAAAGCTTGGCAAGAGGTTGACTATGTTTTAGGAGATCCTCCAAAGTTTTAGAGTTTTCGGGCAATTGAGAAATTAGATCTCGATAGTCTTGAGTGGAAAGATTTGATAAGGGAGCAAAAGCTTCTTCCAGATGATTTGCTAAGAGGTGAGTGGCAAAATAGAAAAGTGTCGCATCACTATCGGTTTCAAAATTGTTTTGCAACGTCATTAAATGGATCGCATACAGGCGAAAATAGGCCGAGAGCAGGGCGGCGGCTGATGCAGGTTTTTGGAGATAGGATGGATTGACTTCAGGGAGCTCATGTTCAAGTGTAGATAGGCTGTGGGTCAATTCCTCCATGAATTGCGGCATGTTTTTGCCTTCGGATAGATTGGAGAGTCCTTTTTCTTTTAAGAAAGCCGCTAAATCTACGCTGGCAGTGATTTCTTCATAGAGCGTATTTAGCCAGTAGCACGCTTTGAAATCGGGGCAGGAATTCCAATCGAGCGCCTGGAGAATGGGCAGAAGCTCAGGGGACAGTTCCCTTTGCACGAAGAGCCACTCTCCAGTTTTTTGCCATTCATCTAAAAAAATGAGCAGATTTGCCGTAAAATCCGCCTTTGCTTTGGCACACGCTTCGGCAAAAAGCTTTAAAGGAGGAGGCAGCAAGGCATTTTTGCGTAAGGTCTGCCTGAGCTGCAGGGCTAATTGTTGCAAATGGGCTGCCTCCCGTTCTTTGCGCATATTAGGCAAATGAGAAAAAGGGATCGAAGCCGCTGCAAAATAGCCGCCGAAGCCCTGGTCATAAACGATCATTTTTTCCAGGCCGCTATTTTGAAATTTTTGCGAATAGACTTCGCCGCTGGAATCAAAGGCAAAAAGATGCACATTCCCTTTTTCATCTTCAATAAAAGCCAAGCTTGGAGAGCATACCAAATCTACGGCAACTTTTCCCATACCCAATTGCGGGGACAGTTTATTTTGATTGAGCAGCGCCTTTTTTCCATCTAAATCGGTTTGAATTTTAAAGGGGGTAGTTTCTTGAATGCCCGTGGCCATTAATAAAGGAGATTGAAAAGTCAAATCAGGCTTTAGATTGAACTCTAATCGAGTTGTAACGGATCCGTTTTTCCAGTGAATAGGGTGTGCCAAAGCTTCTTTAAGGGAACAATGATGCAGGAGTTGATCATTAGACGAATCGCTGAAGGCGATTTCCATGGACTGGACGTAAATAGCCTGAGCCAATCGATCCACATGGGGTGTTCGAAAAGCATAAATGTGCCAAGGTGTCGACTTGGAGTGGTGCAAGCGCACTTGCGTACTAAATGGTAGCGTTTCAGTCTCTGGGTTCCAGTCTTGGACCAAAAAGGGCTTTAAACCGGCGATTATTCCTTGATGATCTAAAATCCATGTGCGGATTTTCTCCCCTGAATGGGGACTATAACCTAGCAGTTCAAGCTGGATTTCAGGGATAGCCGATTCCTCAAGAGTTTTTAAGGCGATTTTTCCATAGGAATTGGGTTGAATTTCGAAGGATTGGCCAATCCCCGCTCTGGTTTCAATGTGGATCACGGGAACTTCTGGAAAGATAAGCTGATGGCTGCCGCTGCCTTCGCTGAGTTCGAGCGAGCCTTGCACTCCATAGCTATTTTTCACAAAAATCCCAGCGATAATCATGAGCAAGCCGAGATGAGTGATTAAAAAGGGAGTATGCCTAAAACGGAAGGGGAATCGATTCAAAGCAGAAACTAAAATATTGATAAAAAAACAAATTAAAAGAAGTTTGAAAACGGGATTTTGATAAATCAAATTGACTGCAGAGCGGTGCGAATGTGTTAAAGCCTCTATCCAGGTGCCAGCCACAATAAAAAGGGCGGCCAGTGCGATCAATGTAACGGCAAAATGAATGCTGCCTAGAAACTGATAAATCTTTTTTAAATGCTTCATGTTCTTTGGGGGATTTCGCGTATTAATTCAAAACTATGGGCAAATTCTTCAATCTGAGAGTGATACTTTTCTATTAATTCCTTAGGTCCTAAAGCTTTAATTGTATAATCGGCCAAGGCTTGTCTGAAATAGGAATCTTCCTTGCCTTCGAGTGTTAAGAAATGTTCCGCTGCAAGCTGCAAGCTCCAGCCCAACATCCTGACTTCCTGCCTATCCAGGATGCCTGAGCCGTCGAATTGAAGTCCCACAAATCCGCCCCATGACACCGCTTGAGTATGATGATTAAGCGGATCTAGCACTTGAAATTGCTTTTTCCATCGAGCAATTTGGGAAAGCGGCGGGATGCGTGTGTCCAGTCCTTGATTGGGAAAATTATGAATGGTGACTCTAACTGCATTTTCAATAAAAAACTCGCATAAAGGCAGCATGGTATCCGTAAGAGATTGAGTGGGTGGGGGATCTTTGCGTTGCCAGTCGAGCGGAACTTTTGCGCGATAAAGGGGCGTTCGCGAGTCCCGGCCGCAGATCGTTTCCATTTTTACATTCGTGAGAGAGGTGGAAGTTTCACATCCCACAAGCAGTAAAAAGCTTAAAAAGAGTGTCAAGCGTATCATGTATTTCATTATAATTATAGCGTTGTTGGTTTTCATCACTCTAGGGCCAACCACAGAGGCACAGAGAAGAGCTTGAAGTTTAGCTGTAACAAGCTCATTTGAAACTTGCAAAGCAAGTGTCAAAGCCGACTGTTTTTTTCTTCGAAAAAAACATCAGAAATGAGACCGCATTGCTGGAACGAACTTTCTCTGTGCAGCCCCTTTGCGCCTTTGCTTCTTTGCCATCTTTGCGTTAAAAATTTTATCGAATACTTTTTAATCGCAATCCTCAGAAGTAGTGTAATAGTTACGGTTATTCTTCCAAATAATTTTTTTCTGGGTTAAACAGGAATTAAATCTTTTTGAGAGGTTTAGAAGATGACGCCTTATGACTCCTTAATTCAATCAGGCTTTGCCAATCTGTCCCTGGTTGACGAAATGTATGAAAAATTTCGCGCTGACCCGCATAGTGTCGATTCTTCTTGGCGCCTGCTTTTTGAAGGCGAAACTCCCAAAATGGTGACACCTGTCTTAAAAGGAGAGCAAGAGATCAATCGTCTGATGGTTGATCAGCTCACTTCAGGAGGAGTCAGAATCGCCCATTTAATTGAAGCCTATCGCACTTATGGGCACTATCTGGCTAAAGTCAATCCACTTGCTACAGAGCCATTGGAAGAGCCTTGGCAGCTCAAGTTAGAAACATTAGGATTTAGCGAAAGCGAATTAAATAATCGCTTTCCAACCGACGGGCTATTAAAAGAGTCGACGGCCACTTTACAGCAAATTATCGATTATTTGCGCGAGACCTACTGCGGCAATATTGGGATTGAGTATATGGGATTAGAAAATCCCGACATGGAGCATTGGCTTCAGAATCAGATTGAGCCAAATCAATTTAAAATTGCTCTGAATTTTGAACAAAAACGCATGATTTTGCAGCATCTAAACAAATCAGAGTTGTTTGAGCTATTTTTGCATACTAAATACACAGGCCAAAAACGCTTTTCTCTTGAAGGGGGGGAAACGCTTATTCCTATTTTAGAGGCTACGATCCAGACTGGAAGTCAATTGGGGATCGAGGAATTTGTTTTAGGCATGGCCCATCGTGGACGTTTAAACGTACTCACCAATATTCTGGAAAAATCTTATGTAGACATCTTTTCTGAATTTGAGGAGGGATATATCCCAGACTCATTCGAAGGCAGTGGAGATGTAAAGTATCACAAAGGATTTAATGCACATGTCAAAACCCGCGCAGGCAAAACTGTAAGGGTAGATATGCCCCCAAATCCTAGCCATCTAGAGTCAGTCGATCCCATTGTCGAAGGGGAAGTTTTTGCCAGACAACTCTTAATCAATGACGAAACCAAGAAAAAAATTATTCCTATTTTAGTCCACGGGGATGCGGCCATCGCCGGCCAAGGGATCTGCTATGAAACGATGCAGCTCTACAAGCTGCCCGGGTATTCCACAGGGGGAACTTTACACATTGTCATCAATAATCAGATTGGTTTTACCACTTTGCCGGAGGATTCCCGTTCGACGCATTATTGTACGGATATTGCGCGCACCTTTAGGGCTCCGGTGTTCCATGTCAACGCAGAAGACCCCGAAGCGTGTATCTACGCTACTAATTTAGCGATTGAACTTAGGCAGAAATATCAGTGCGATGTCTTTATCGACCTCAATTGCTATCGCAAATTTGGCCATAATGAGACGGATGAACCTGCCTACACTCAACCTTACCAGTACAGTTTGATCAGACAAAAAAAACCGATTCGGGAGCTCTATCGCGATGCTTTGATTCAGCAAGGCATCTTAGAAAAGCAAATGGCAGAATCGCTTGAGAAGGAATTCAAGGAAGCTTTGCAGAAGGCTTTAAATGAAATTAAAATTCCGCAAAAAAAAACTAGTCCTGTTAAATTCAGCAAGATTAAAGAATTCTTTAGGGATTACAAGACTGCCGTTTCTCCCAAAATCCTGCGGGAAGTCACAGATCAACTGTGCGCGATCCCGCCCGATTTTGCTTTGCATAAAAAACTGGAAAATTTGATCAAAGAACGTCAGCAAATGGGTCATGGCGAAAAGCCCATCGATTGGGGCATGGGAGAAACCTTAGCCTATGGTTCGCTGTTGTGGGATGGCGTCAGTATCCGGCTTGCCGGGCAGGATGTGTGCCGTGGTACCTTTAGCCATCGTCATGCGATGTTGATGGATCAAAAGCTTAATAAGCCTTATTTTCCTTTGCAGCATCTCAAAGAAAATCAAGGAAGATTCGATGTCATCAATTCTCCGCTATCAGAATATGCAGGATTGGGTTTTGAATTTGGCTACAGCATCGGAAATCCTAAAGCTTTAGTTATTTGGGAGGCTCAATTTGGCGACTTTGCCAATGGTGCTCAGATTATCATCGACCAATATATCGCCGCAGCTGAAGAAAAATGGGGGCAAAAAACCCGAATTGCTCTATTTTTACCACATGGCTATGAAGGGCAAGGGCCCGAACATTCATCAGGTAGAATAGAAAGGTTTTTAACTTTAGCAGGGGATAGCAACATGCAGGTGGTCTATCCGAGTACTCCTGCGCAGCTTTTTCATCTAATCAGACGCCAAGCCATTCTCACAGAGGCCAAGCCTTTAATTGTATTTACGCCAAAAGGATTGCTGCGCCATCCCGCCTGTGTGAGTACGCTTGAAGATCTTGCGAAAGGCGCTTTTGAAGAGATCTTAGATGACCCCCGGCCGCTTAAAAAAGTGAAAGATCTCATTTTTTGCAGTGGACGCATTTACTATGATCTAGATGAGGAACGCCAAAAAAGAGAAATTAACGATATGGCCCTCATTCGCATTGAACAGCTTTATCCGTTCGCGCAGGATAAAATTAAAGCCCTGTTGAAAAAATACAAAGGATTCAAACGTTGTGTCTGGGTCCAAGAAGAGCCGCATAATATGGGGGCCTGGAGTTTTATCCATCCGCATTTAAATGAACTCCTCCCTGATTCTATAGAAATTGAATATATCGGAAGAGCTTGTTGTGCTTCTCCAGCTGTGGGGTCTTATGTTTTGCATAAACAGCAGCATGCGGAGATCATGCAGCAGCTTTTCGGAAAAAAACACTCATTAGAAGGCAAATAAAAGAAAATGAAAGAGGAAATCAAAGTCCCTCCCATGGGAGAATCCATTACTGAAGCGACTGTCGGAACATTGATCAAGAAATCTGGCTCTGCCGTGCAGGCTGACGATGAAATTTTAGAATTGGAAACAGACAAGGTCAATCAGGTGCTCTATGCCAAAGCTGCAGGTGTGTTGACGTTGCAAGTTAACGCAGATGATGTGGTGAAGATTGGGCAAGTGATTGGTTTTATTGACACAGAGGCCAAATCCAAAGAAGCGGCGCCGGTAGAGAAACCTCCAGCACAGCCGCCTGCAGCCAAACCCGTTGAAAAACCGGCACCTGTATTGTCTGAGAAAGAAGGGATTCGTTTTGGCAAGGAAGAATTTTTGAGCGATCTTCGTCAAAAAGCCCCTAACCCCCCCCCAGCGCCTGAATTAAAACCTGCTAAAGTAGAAGCGTTACCGTCAGCCGCGTCTGAAATTCAAAGTTCTGAGCGTGAAACACGTCGCAAAATGTCTAAAATTCGCAAAGTCATTGCTAGTCGTTTGGTGGAAGCTCAGCAAACCACGGCGATGCTAACGACATTCAATGAAGTCGATTGTTCAGCGATCATGCAGTTACGTGAAAAATACAAGGAACTGTTTCAGAAAAAATATGGGGCCAAGCTAGGCTTCATGTCCTTTTTCGTTAAAGCCGTGATTGCCGGCCTGAAGCAGATTCCCGATTTAAATTCTTATATTGACGGGGATGAAATCGTGCACCGCGAATACTTCGACATTGGGATTGCTGTCGGTACCGAACGCGGACTCGTGGTGCCTGTCGTCAGAAACTGCGATCGACTTTCTTTGGCGGAAATTGAAAAAGAGATCGAAGTCTATGCCACCAAAGCCAGGGAAGGACGCCTAGCTGTCGATGACCTGCAAGGGGGTGGGTTTACCATCACCAACGGCGGAGTCTACGGGTCGCTTCTCTCAACTCCCATTTTGAATTCACCCCAGAGTGGCATTTTAGGGATGCATAAAATTGAGAAACGAGCAGTGGTGGTAAATGATCAAATCGTTATCCGCCCCATGATGTATCTTGCATTAAGCTATGATCATCGCATTGTCGATGGCAAAGAAGCTGTGACCTTCTTAGTGCATGTCAAAAACGCCCTGGAAGATCCTTCGCGCTTATTAATCGAGGTCTAACATGGTAGAAACATCATATGATATTGCTGTCATCGGAAGCGGTCCTGGAGGTTATGTAGCGGCAATTAGAGCCGCTCAGCTTGGTTTTAAAACAGTTTGTATTGAAAAAGAGCCCACTTTGGGAGGAACTTGCCTGAATGTGGGATGCATTCCTTCTAAAGCGCTCTTATACTCTTCTGAGTCCTATCAATTCATGGAGAAGTATGCTCCGCTGCACGGGATTCAGGCGTCGGGTTTAAAGCTCGATTTCCCGCAAATGATGAAACGCAAGACGGAGGTTGTTAGTACTTTGGTACAGGGGGTCGCCGGCTTATTCAAGAAGAATCACGTCACGCGGATTTTCGGCACTGCCAAATTAATTGGTGCGCATGAAATTGAAGTGACTGCCGAAAAGGGCGCGGAGCGTATTCAAGCCAAAAACATTATTTTAGCGACAGGCTCTGAATCGATTGAATTGCCTTTTCTCCCTTTCGATGAAAAAGTGGTGCTCTCTTCGACAGGAGCTTTGAGTTTGCCTAAAATTCCGAAGAAGATGATTGTGATTGGCGCTGGCGTGATTGGGGTGGAACTCGCCTCTGTTTATTCCAGGCTGGGGACGGAAGTCATCATGGTAGAAATGCTAGACCACATTTGTCCTGCCATGGATGCCACGATCAGCAAAGCCTTGCTGCAGATTTTAAAAAAGCAAGGACTGCAATTTTATTTAGGCGCTAAAGTAATCGGAGCAGATTTTAATCAGCAAAATCCTTCTGTGCAAATTATCTTTGAAGGCAGAGAGATGTCGATCGAAGCCGAGCGTGTTTTGGTGGCAGTGGGACGCCGACCTTACCATAAAGGCTTAGAACTCGCTAAAGTAGGTATCAAGGTATCTGCTAAGGGTTTTGTGGAGGTCAATCTAAACTTTCAAACTACTGTGCCTTCGATCTTCGCTATTGGCGATTTAATTGAAGGGGTGATGCTGGCTCACCGCGCTTCAGAAGAAGGAATTGCCGTAGTAGAACATCTGGCGGGCTTGCCAGGGCATATTAATTACCTGGCTATTCCCAATGTCATTTATACGCATCCAGAAGTCGCAGCTGTGGGACTGACAGAACAAGAAGCTAAAGATGCACAATTAAATGTGTTTACTGGTTCCTGCTTATTTAAAGCCAATTCACGTGCCAGATGTATCGCAGATACAGAAGGTTTAGTAAAAATCATTGGAGATAAGGATTCCGGGCGATTGATTGGCATGCATATTGTGGGGCCCCAGGCCTCTGAAATGATTGGCGAAGGGGTTGTGGCCCTAGATAAAAAAGCCACAGTATCAGAAATCGCCTATGCCTCGCATGCGCATCCAACCTTGTCTGAAGCCATTAAAGAAGCTGCTTTAAATGCATTAGGACATGCCATTCATTTCTAGGGAATGCAATGCTCTGTATTTTTGAGAAGATGCAGGGCGCAAGTGTCAGGATACCAAGTGCCCTATTCCAAGGTAACTTTATCCTGACCATCATGCCGCCTGCATGTCTTAATGTTGTGCTTGTACCATTCTCTGGGGAAAATCGTACGTCGCCATTATTAGTATCCGTGTGAAGAGCCGCAGCCGCAAGACGAGCGTACGTGCGGATTGCTAACTTTGAAGCCTGAACCATGCAAGCCATCGACATAATCGATCACTGAACCTAGTAGGTGGTCTACCACACATTCATCCACATGAATTTCAAGCTCATTTGAAGTAAAAATGCGATCGGTAGGGAGGGCTTTTTCAGAATAATCTAAGACGAATTCGAAGCCGTTGCAGCCGGAAAATTTCTCAGAAAAACGCAAACCCCAGCCTTCCTTGCCCTCTTCTTTCAAAATACTTTTGTATTTCTCAGCCGCACGAGCTGTCATCGTAATCGTATCTGGGTCAGAGGCTTCTTCTTCTAAAAGGGCATTTAATCTTTGTACCAAGCGTTCAATCGCTTCGTTGTTCATTCCGTGGCTTAGCATGCCTGCTTCCAGGGTTTCCCATACAGCTGCATGGCATCCCACACAATTGAGTCCGGCGTTCGTAATTTCTTGAGAAAGACGTTGCGCTTTGTGAGGAAATAGAGAAAGGATCTCTTTGATTGTCATTTGTTGATGAATGACAGTTTTTGTTTCTTCAGATTTTGCCATTTTTTATCCTAAGGTTATCGATTTAGTCTAAAACGAAATACGGACGCATCCGCCTTTAATTTTGCATTGGCAAGCCAATCTTTCGTCGGTTGTGCCATCACCCAAAAAATCTTTTTCTTCTTGAGTCGGTTCGGTTAAATTGTCTTTGCCTTCTTTGATAAAGATCACACAAGTTCCACACACCCCTTCGGTGCAGGCAAATGGGACACCAGCTTCTTCGCAAGCTTCTGCAATTGGCGAACCATTGTCAAGTTCAATTTCTTCATTGTTGTGATCAAATATTAACTTTGCTTTTCTCTCATTTTCTTCCATCATAAACTCCATCATAAACTCCATAACTAAGGAATCAAAAATGATAAATATAATGAACAAAAAATTAAAAAACAACAACTATATGTATAGTATTTGATATTCTAGGTCCCTTAAGGATAGGATTTTGGGGCTGGCGGTAAATTTGCCTGCAAATGTTGAGGTTTTTGATAGGCATATAGAAGAATGCTGATCCCACCGAGAATAAACGGAACGCTTAAATATTGCCCTGTTTGGAGGTAAGATTCGTCAAACATGGCGCTCAAGGGGAGCTTGAAAAATTCTAATAAAAAGCGAGAGGTAAATGTGACAATAAGGAACGAGCCGATCAAAAAACCTTCTTTGAGTTTTTTTCCTTGAAATTTCCACAGGCAGTAAAAAATCACAAAAATTGTGAAGTAAGCAGCCGCTTCATACAACTGGACAGGATGTCTGGGTACAGGGGATTTTCCAAAGACTGGGTGGCCAAAAATAATGGCCCATGGCACATCTGTAGGGGTTCCAACAATCTCTTGATTGAAAAAATTACCAATCCGGATAAAGCCGCATCCCAGGGCCGTTGGAATGCATAAACAATCTAGGATGGTCAGAAAGGTGAATTCTGGAAAGTTTTTTTGAATGGATTTTCTAAAAAGAACGATGGCGATGATGATGCCTAAGGTGCCGCCGTGGCTAGCTAAGCCTCCTTCCCAGATTTTAAAAATATCGAGGAGATTATTGCGGTAATGCGGCCAGTCGTAAAAAAAGACTTCGCCAAGTCTGGCACCGATCAGGGTTCCTAAGGTCACAAACCAAGTTAATCGGTCTGCTAGATGGGTGCAAATTTCTTTGAGAGGAAGGATTGACTGAGGCAAAAGCATTTCCAATTCATTTCTGGAAAAAGTCTTTTTAGGATCATTTAAAGCCTGCAAAAGTGCCGCTTTAAGCTGGCAGTCTGGTTCTTGCATAAGCTGCAGCTGAGTCAGTTGCTTTTTGGCTTCTGGACTTAGTCTTTGATAAAGTGCAAGCAGAGTAGGTGAATGACTGGATTGTGCAGCTTTAAAATCCTTAGCTAAAAGAGGCCAGCTTTTAATATCTCGTGGCAGCAGATTTTTAGTTTCGAGTAATTTGCGTCTGAAAATGGGGATAATGACAAAGTAGCCAAGGATAAAGCCCAGGACAAAACACAGGCCGTACCAGCCCAAGGGTCTATCGATAATAGGGATACGGAAAATTTCACGGGAAGGGTCCCAATAAAACCAGGCTAAAGAAAAAATTCCATTCATGAACTTTCACTAGGGCTTGAGGGGGAAATCGGAGTAGAGGGATTCGAACCCCCGACCTACTGCTCCCAAAGCAGCCGCGCTAGCCAAGCTGCGCTATACTCCGAATGAATAAACTGTGAATATAGCAAAGGGCTTTTTTTCTACCAAGAAAAATCTGAAGTTAGCCCAAAAAAAATGCTTTAAAAAAATAACTGAGACCGCCAAGAGGTGGCGATGTCTATCAAGAATAGCATCTGTAGTGTGCTCTTGCAGGCAGATTATACACGTATGAATTGCTGGAACTAATTAAGAAGGATCTTAAAATCTTTTGGTGAAGTGAGATACAGGAAACGTTTTTTCTTTTCGGGAGTCCCTTGAATAGAAATTTTTTATTCATCTCTGTGTGCATCACACGCTCGACGATATTGATCTGTGGACAAAGGAATTCTTATAGAAGTAAACTTGCCTTTTTCATTTTCCCAGTTTACTACGATTAATCTAGAATCTTCATTTCCTAAACTTTCTAATTCTTCTACATCATCGTCAGCTAACGGATTATCTGCTTGCAATTGGATAATGCGACCTTGAATAACAACTTCTTCAGATTCTAGAGCACCTGCTCACGCGATATTTCTATCATCACAGATCTTGTATTACTCGATCTTTTTTTATCAATACAAGCCCAATAGCAGCAGTTTTTTAAAATAAGCTCATCTTCAGATAATGAAAACCAATTTTCTGGATCTTTTGGCAAACAAAGCAAAATTAATATTGCTGGCGTTACAATTGCTGGCGTTACATACGGCTGCTGCATGCGATCTGCAAGCATGTTAAATGCATTAACATCAAGTTCATATTTAATGGTTTTTTCATTCTTTATAAAATTAGTTGTAGCTTTGAGTTGAAACTCCAGGGCTAATCCTTGTTCAATGCGCTTATTATTGATTATGGTGATTTTGTGGAAAGCACCATCAATACCATAATCATGACTTCTATCATTTACTCTTTGATATTATTGAAATCATTTTGTATAGAAATCAACCTGAAAAGTTAGAAGCTCCAACTCTTTTTAACTTATTTATTATATGTTGTTGATTTTTATAATTAATTAATTTAATATTGGTAAAATCAATTTATTAAATCAACTAACAGGTGTAGAATGAATAAGTTATTTCGCTTAGCTATTTTGTTTTTAATAACAAGTGTTTCATGCCTTTCCGCCACAGAAGCTGGTACCGAAATTCGCGCGGCCTTAGACATCGGTTCAGGATCCACTAAAATCAGTATTGCCGAAGTCAATAAATCGACAAATCAGATTGTGCAAACCCTTTTCGATGGATCTTTTCCTGTCCCCTATCAAGTTTCTTTAGAGAAGTCTCAGGATGGCTCTTTTGATGCTGAAATACGTGAAAAAGGGTTAAATGTCTTTCATGAGATCAAGAAAATCACTGAATCTTATGGTGTTGAAAAAATTGTTGCTGTCGCTACAGCTGCCTTTAGAGAGGCTTCCAATGCGAGCGAATATGCCAAGGAAGTCTCTGAAAAAACGGCGATCGATATCCAGATTATCACACAGCCAGAAGAGGGTAAAATTGCTTTTTTTAGTGCCATCGCTGTCAATGATGTCTCTCCAGATGATATTGTGGTATGGGATATTGGCACAGGCAGCCTTCAAATCACAACATTGACTGAGGAGCAAAATTTTTGCGTGTTGCTTGGTAAAATGGGTTCAGTTCCTTTCCGCGATTATGTGATTGAAGTTCTTCAAGACAAAGATCCAACTGAGGTCAATACTCCTAATCCTATTTCAGAAGACGATTTTAAGGAAGCTGATCGCTTTGCACGTTCTTTAGCTAGAAAAGCCTACCCAGCCATCAAGAATAAAATCAAAAATCAGCGTCAAGTGATTGGAATTGGCCGTTTATTTTATCACAGCATCCGTCCCCTATTGACAGATGGCAATCAACTCAATCGCAAGGATCTTAGAAATTACATTGCCGAGACACTCAATAAAACAGATGAAGAATTAAACGATCCTTATGCGAACGTGAATTTGACTAACTGTATTTTAGTATTGGCTTATATGAAGGCTTTGCATATCCAGGAAGTGACGGCAGTAGATACGACTTCAGCCAAAGGCTTATTAGTCTATCCAGCATACTGGAATAACTAGCTTGTTGTGTTGTCAGACTATCTAAGTGCAAACTTAATTTGATCGAGATGGTGCCTGGCAACTTTTTCATCCATGCGTTTAGGCAAGCAATGAATCCCGATGGGATACTTGCCTGGCGCATTCCATCATTCAATGCGGCTAGTCTTTGATTGGAAAATGAACATCACAAAAGAAGCGTGTCCGTTTCCCTCATCCTAAATTCACAAGCCGTCCTTGGGTTAGTAGAATGAGACTTTTCCCCGTTCTCCCAAAATCCTTAATTTACTGATAATGAGTTTTTGTTAAGATAGGTGCTAATCCTAACGGTAAGAAACTTCAGCGATTCTAGCTACTTCCTCCAGATGTCACGGTTGAACATCATAAAAACCGTAAAAACTTTCTTTAACGATTTACTTTAAGATAAAAAATTATTAAATTATCAAAGATGAATAAAAGTTTAAATTTTAGGATTAATAATTATGAATAGTGTGGCAAGAGATTTTGGTAATTTTTTCTGGAAATTGAAAGAAATTGAAGTGGGTCAACGAATTGAAATTAGAGACGGCAAGCCTTTAATTGTAGACGATTCGGAAAAGATAACCCCAGTAGATAAGAAAATTTTAAAAGTGATCCTTCGATGCTTTAGAGAGCAATTAACTCCTTATTCAATTGATGAAACAGAAAATACATTAACTCGTTTAATCGAATATTACTCTCTTCGAGAGGACAAAGAAGCAGTACAAAAGCTGACTAAAGGACTTGATTCACTAGTGGAGAAATACGCCATAAAGGTTTTGAACTCTAAGGAAAGTGAAGAGCAGTACATTCTGGGTCAATACTTTTGTAAAGGATCGAAAAATAGCGCTAAAGCCTTTGAACTTTTTCAAGCATCTTCCCAAAATGGAAATAAAGATGCCTCAACCGCGGTAGCAATGATGTGTTTAGGCGAGAAAGGGGTTGAAGCAAGTCCCTCTAAAGCTTTTGAAGCTTATTGCCAAGCAGAGCAAAATGGAAGCCTTTGTGCTTGTTTTTATGTCGGAACTTGTTATCTGCAAGGCATAGGGGTTGAAATTGATTTAGAAAAGGCTTTGGAATATTTTTATAAAGGTGCTGAAAAAAGCAAACTTTATTCACAGGAAAAGCATGCTGAAATGGATGCAGACCATGAGATTAAGTTTTGGAAACTCCATTTAGAGCTACGTAATAACGCTATTCTGCTTAAGCTAGCTGATTTGTACCTAAAAGGAAATGGCGTAAACCAAAATGAAAAAAAAGCAAAAAAAATCTTTAAGCTTTTGGCTAATCAAGGAAACCTTGAAGCGATGTATGCTCTCGCTTGGTGCTATTTGAGAGGTGGCGGGGAGAATGATAAAAAAGCATTTAATTTGTTAAAAATAACTGCAGAGCAGGGAAATCCATGTGCACAGATGGACCTTTTTAATTGTTATTTTTATGGCACTGGGGTTGAACAAAGCGATAAAAAAGCTATCGAATGCTTAGCTTTTTATGCGCAGAAGCAAAATCCTTCTGCTTTGAGAGAGCTTGCTCATTTTTATCTAATTGGATTTGAAGGTGTTTTGCAAAAAGATCTTGCGAAAGCGGAATCATTATTAAGGCAAGCGATCAGACTTGGTGATGAAGAAGCTTCAGAAATGCTGGACTCATGGAGCACGCTTCCTTTTGACGTTCTTTCTGGGCTAGAACCCCAGAAAAAAAAATAATTCATCATTGAAGAGCCAACTGGTTGCTATTTCCACCATTGGCTTTTCCTCAGATTAGGGATGATGTCGGGAGAATTTAAAAAATTTGGTGAGTCAAGGCATCCAAGCTATCAGAATTCACTTGTTATGTTGCAAATCTCTGTGAGTAAGTTCGACGACATCCCCCGAAGTCAGGATCAGGAAGTGATGGCAGTGAATACAACTTCAGCTAAATATCATCAGTAACGATAAGCATCGGACTTATAAGGACCGCCAGGGAGGACATCTAGATATTTAGCTTGTTCTGCTGTCAGAGTATCTAAGTGCACGCCTAATTGACCGAGATGGAGCCTGGCAACTTTTTCATCCATGAGCTTAGGCAGGCAATGAATCCCGATGGGGTACTTGCCTGGTGCATTCCATAATTCGATCTGGGCAAGGACTTGATTGGAAAATGAATTAGACATTACGAAAGAAGGATGTCCGTTGCCACATCCTAAATTCACGAGTCGTCCCTCGGCTAGTAAAATCAGACTTTTACCCGTTTTTTCCCAAATATAGCGATCTACTTGAGGCTTGATTGTTTCTTTACGGATAGCTGGGTGGTTTTTTAACCATGAAACTTCAATTTCGCTATCGAAATGTCCAATATTGCATAAAATGGCGCAGTCTTTCATTTTTTCCATGTGCGCCCCTGTGACTACATCGATACAGCCTGTAGCTGTAACAAAGATATCACCCAGGGCAGCTGCTTCTTGCATGGTAAGAACGCGATATCCTTCCATAGCGGCCTGGTAGGCGCAGATGGGGTCGATTTCACAGATAATAACCTGCGCTCCAAAGCCTTCGACTGCTTTGGCGCATCCTTTACCAACATCTCCAAATCCTGCGATGACGACGATTTTCCCGGCCAACATCACATCTGTGGCGCGTTTAATACCGTCGATCAACGATTCTCGGCAGCCATAGAGATTATCGAATTTGGATTTAGTGACTGAGTCGTTGACGTTGATGACAGTGGCTTGCAAAGTTTTCTTTTCCAAGCGTTGTCTGAGTTTACGGATCCCGGTGGTGGTTTCTTCGGATATTCCTTTGAGGAAGGGGAGGAGTTCGGGTGTTCGATCATGCACAAAATCTGTTAAGTCTCCGCCATCATCGATGATCATATTTAAAGGCAGCTCGCCAAACATCAGGGTTTGGGAGATGCACCACAAGTATTCTTCTTCGCTCATGCCTTTCCAAGCAAAGACTGGGATGCCTTTTTGAGCGATGGCTGCCGCTGCATGATCTTGGGTGGAAAAGATGTTGCATGAGGACCATCTGACTTGAGCTCCCAGAGTTGTGAGAGTTTCGATTAAAACAGCCGTTTCGATGGTCATATGCAGGCAACCTGCAATGCGAGCGCCTTGCAAGGGTTTTTTTAGGGCAAATTCATCGCGCAAGGCCATCAAACCAGGCATCTCTTTTTCAGCCAGCGCTATTTCTCGACGTCCCCAGTCAGCCAGCTCTTTGCCTTCTCTGCTTTCAACATTTAGGCCTCCCACAATTTTATAATCTCGTTCGGAGGGAGCCATGTTGATCCTTTAGACTTTTAATTTTTTGAGTATCGCTGAGACAGAGCCGGATAAATCGGTTTTATCTTCGTCAATTCCTTTATGAATCAATTTGACACTTGACATGACAGTAGAATGATCACGTGAAAATAAATCCCCAATCTTCATGTAAGGAATCTTCAGTTGATTGCGGCACAAAAACATGGCAATTTGGCGCGGGAGAGCGCATTCACGGCTTTGTGCTTTGCCCAAAATATCTTCTGAGCGGATTCCATAGAATTCAGCGACCGCCTGGACAATTTTTTGCGGGGTAAGAACGGTGCGTTCTTCTTCGGCAATTAAATCCAATAAGTACTGCTTAACCTGAGGAAGAGTGGGAGTGGGATAGGCGAATTTACCGCTCTTTTGGTTTAAGTGCGACCGCAAAATTAAGGCTTCCAAAGCCCTTGTTAAAGCTTTGGTGCTGCTGGTAAAAGTTTCAAGCAGGAATTGAGCGATTTTGGGATTGAGGGGATAGTTGAATGCTTGCGCTTTGCGAGAGAGCATCTCTTGTTTTTCAGTACTATTGAGGGGTTCTAGAGGAAGCACAATGCCCCATTCAAAACGGCTGACAAGTCGGGGTTCAATTAATTGTAAATCACTTGGCAGGCAATGCGAGCTCAGAAGGATTTGTTTGCCTGAAAGATGAAGGGTATTGAATGTGTGGAAAAGCTCTTCCTGAGTAGCTCCCTTACGGGAAAAAACATGCACATCATCAATTAATAAAACATCGATATTGCGGTAAGCTTGTCTAAAAACACTCATTTCACCTGAGCGGATCGCGCTCACAACGTGTTCTGTAAATGTCTCAGCTTTTGAATAGATGGCCATCAATCCTTGCTTGCGCAGGGCGTCTGCAGTCGCCATTAAAAGATGGGTTTTTCCTGTTCCTTCTTTGCCATAGAGATAGATTGGGTTAAAGGCGGCTAAATCAGATGTTTGGGGAATAAACGTTTTTGAGACGGCATCGAAGCCAGTGATTTTACACAGCAATTTGTGCGCGAGTAAATTGCCTTCAGAAATGACAAACTGATCGAGCGTGCAGTTAGGATCGACTTGATCAAATGTTAAGCTAAACTTGGGAGAAAGATTTTCTTGCGCTTCCTTTTCTTTTCCTTTCCCTTTTGGATGCTTGCTTTTATCCGTCGAGTTGGTGGAGATATGGATTTTGATGCGTTTGTTATTGTTATTAAATAACTTAGCGCAAGCTTTTTGCCTCATATGCTCTTCAAACCACATGACTTGAAAATAGTCTTTGGCTTGAAGATAGAGGTTGCAAGCATCATAGCGTAGTACCTTAAGTGATCTAAGCCACTTATGGACTGTTTCAATCCCTATTTCCGCTTCTTGAAGTATTAAAAATTCATCCCACGCACGCATGTCAATTAAACTATGAAGTTTTTCTAAATTATGATCGTCACTACTAATCTAAAACTAGTGAATGGTGCAATTAGAGGCAAGAATAAATTTTTTTTTTTATTTTTTTAAACCCTTTGCTTTCGCTGGGAGTGCATCTAAAATTTTGACTGTCTCTTTTTGCATCTTTTTTGACATCCACCATTGTTGCAGCATTCCGAGCAGCATGGAAGAAAGCCAATAGATATTCAGGCCTGATGGAAATTGATAGAACATGACTGTAAAGACCACTGCCATCATATTTCCCATCACGCGCTGTTGTCTCTCTTGATCGGTCATTTGATTTGGATCTTTTGGGGCCGCGGACATAAATCTTTGTTGGATAAACATCACCAATCCGAGTAAGATCGGCAAGAGATGGAACTGATTTCCTATTAAAAAGATGGGTGTATGCCAGCTAAAGAGGACGTCGGGAGCCGTGAGGTTATCAATCCAGCCTGGAATAAAGGAAGCCCCGCGTAGTTCAAAGGTCGATTTTAAAAGATCGAACATTCCAATCAAGAAAGGCATTTGAATTAAGAGAGGCAGACATCCAGAGATAGGATTGACACCGCGCTCTTTGTAAAGATTCATAATTTCAAGCTGTGCTTTTTTCGGGTCTTTTTTATGGCGCTCTTGGATGGCTTTTACTTCCGGTGCGATTTGCTGCATGCGCAGCATTGACTTGGTTGACCAGGCATTTAGAGGGTATAGCATGACACGTAAAGCAACTGTCAATAAAATGATCGACAACGCCCAGGATCCAGTAATGGAATGAAAAAAATCCATTAAGATAAATAAAAATTTCGAGAAAGGCTCAGAAATAAAAGCGAACCATCCATGGAAACTTTGGCAGGCGATGTAGTCTGGGTTATATCCAGTTTCTGGGTTTGCAAAAATGGCGTCAACTTGCTTCAAAATACTTCCAGAAAAAGGTCCGGCAAATAAGCGGAAAGTCATTGTGCCGCCGCTATTCTTTAGAGGGAGCAATGCTTGAAAACCGGGCAGATTCTGCGCTTTAAATTGATCTTGGCCAATATTCACTAATCTAGATGGGACTTCTAAACCAGAAACATGATCTACACGTAATCCAGGGTCTATTTCTGTTAAAGGATCCAAGATCATACCAAGAAAACCGTTTGAATTACACAGCCAGTCTGGATAGATTGAACTAACGGTGAAAGCTTCGCTTGGCGGATCAATGTTAATGACTTCCGCCTTCCCCTTGCGTGTCATGCGATATTTTAAAGCAGGTGCAGGCGAGCCGGAGATGATTTCAACTTCAGGAACACCTGTACCCACCCATAGTCCTCGGCTATCGCCTTCGATTTTGATGGTGCAGTTAACGCAATAGGGAGCACGTTTCCCATTTTCTTCGAGAGTATAGGTTTTAGTAATACGGCGAAAATTTTGATTAGCTTCGAAGACAATGCTGTCTTTGTCAAAGCTTTTAACAGTGTAAACCAGATTTGAAATCTCAGGGTATTCCGACACGAAGTTTAAGGCGTAGAATGCCGGTGCGACGCGAATTGTTTTGCGATTTCCGGATTGAAAAAGGTCTCGCCTAAGTAAGGGGTAATATCCGCCGAGCTTGCCCTGCGCGTGATAGTTAAAGTCTTTTTGAGAGCCCTCGCTTGGGGTAAAATAGGGGTGAGCTGGAAAATGTGCATTGTTGGGATGCTGTGCAACCATCTCGCGATCGAATTCGATTTCTTTGACCACGCTTTGTCGATTATCAGCACTTTGCAGAGGGAGATTGATTTCAGCTAAAGCCCCTCCAAAATTGGAAAAAACGAGTTGCTGATAGGGTGTTTCAAGTACATAAAAAAGTTCTTCTTGCGGACCAGTTTGTATTTTATCCACGCTTTGGAACGAAGCCACTTGAGTATTGAGCCCGCTGAGGTCGCTTAGATAAGTCAGGCCAGGCTGTTGCGGGGTATAGAGACCAACCGGATAGTATGCACCATCTTTTTTGAATAGGGCCAATGCGTGCTGAGGTGTGGAAGAAGCAGAGGGTAGGTAATCTTTATTGACTTCCGCTTTGAGTTTTTCGAGTTCTTGCTGCGGAACCGAAAAAATCCCATCTGTGTAGTTTCCCAATTTTAGAGCATAAGGAACCATATCTTGGGTATTTGAAGGGGTGATCAATTGCAAATCAAAACTCCCAAATTCGGGTAGCCTTGAAATTGTTAGGGGATGTTCCGGTGCTTCTTGATACATCAATAATGCGTTTTGCCCTTCTTGCTTGAAGGCTAGGGCAAGTTTCTTGGAAGTGTTTTCAGATGTATGGGTGTAAATTTCAGCGGGGATCGGTTGCTGGTCTGTAGAAAAAGCTAACAGGCTCGTATCAAATAATAAGCCATGGCCTAAAAAATCTTTGCCTTCCGCGTCTGCATAAAAAGAAACAAGGGGGATTTCAGTGTCGGGCTGCTGATGCGCTTGAAGCAGGGCTTCAAGTTTGCTAATTTTTTCTTGCTTTTTGGCAACCTGCTGCTCATGCCATTCACGCACAGATTGATCATTTTGCTGCTGAAAATACTGGTTAATAAACAAAAGAACGAATGTGATTGAAAAAATCAGAAGAAGAGACCGTCTATCCATACAATCCTAAACACGCGAGTCAAAAACAGAAAGCATGAAGGTCTCACACTTTCCAGTTTTTCAATCCAACGCTATTTTAAAAGGTTTTAAAAACGTGAAGTTTAACACAATTCTTAGAAACCGGTAAAGAGAAAACAGGCGATAAAATCGTGAATAAAAAAATATTTTATTCAAATTTCCCAGTGAAAGCTAATCTTTCATCGAGAGATGGTGCGGATTTATCTTGATGCACTGCCCCTGAGAAGTTCCGATATAAAGATTTTGATGAGCATAATGTAATGCCGTTACATTTTCAAAAGGAAAACTTTGCCTATAATTAGATCGGGTGTCTAAATAATAAACAGCATTTCCCTGTTGGGTAATTGAAAAATAGTTCCCGTTCTCATCAGGAATTATATCCTTAATGGGGCCGGGGAAATTTGTTTGTGTCAAGATCTCAAAAGTCTCTCTATCCCAAATTTTGACAACTCCACCTGCTGACCCTGAGTAGATTCGATCCCCCGTCAGCTTAACTGTTTTTATAGTTGAGCTATGAGCTCGTTGCTTTGTAGAGAAGCTGCCTGTTCTATAGTCGACTAAGTCAATTTTTGAAGTGACATTTCTTCCGACTTGATCATTGCCTATAACAAAATGTCTGTCATCCATATCAATGGAAGAGGGACTATCAAAAATTCGAAATACCTTATAGGCTGTATTTGCAGTCAAACTTATGGTTGCAACTCCTTTTGATGCTGTGACAACCGCTGCGAAATCGCCGCATTTCCTTATAAGCACAGGATTGCTTAATTCATGAGGGGGATTATCTAAACTACAGACTAGCTTTGGAATTTCTTTACAGGGTTCAGAAGAAAGGTCGTAGAGCTTGATGACGGCTGCTTCTGCGCGATCTGTTTTCTCGATTGTGTCCATAAATTTTTTTGAAAGGTGAAAGTCCAAGCAGTGGTCTAACCCAAATGTAATTGAGTTGTTAGGTGCGAAAGAATTTTCAGTCAGACACGACTGGGTTGAAGACAAAGCGCTAAGTGCCATTAATCGCGTTGAGGTAGATGCAATTTTTTGAATTGTTCCCTCCGCCTTAAATAATAATAATCCATTACTAGCTTGAGATAAAGTGCTTTTCGGTTGTTTTTGAGGAAGCAACTTGAAAGAAATTTCATCAGCGATAGGATGAAGGATTGAGCTTGCTTTTGGGATAGGCATTGGGATGGGGATTTTACGTAAAAGTTTGCGATAGAACGTGAGAAATTCTCTAGGGAATTGATGATTTAAAGAGAAGAATTTACTTTGTTCTTGAAGTAGTTTGAATCCGTCTCTCTCTGCCAAGCTTTTAGAGGTTGCTTTTCTATACTGATTTATCGATAAAAGATGAGACCAAAGTTTGGGGTCTTTAACCAGGTCGTTTTTTATGTGAAAGTCACGATACTTTTCTATTTCATTTAGAGCTGCATGGTAAATATCCAGGCATTGGTCGCAATGGTATTTAAATTTTGCAAAATCATCACATCGCTGTTTGAATTTTGTCAATCCTACGTAATGATGGTTGAGGTTTTCAAGAAAACGGCGATGCTCGACAAATTGATGAGGCACATTACCTGGATTAAAATGGTCGATTACTTTTTCTAAGAAAAGCATTTTAAGGTATAGCTTAGTAGTTTTCGCATAAGCTTTTTGGGTTTGCGATAGCTTTGGAGTTGGGAATGGGGGGGCTTGCTGAGCATTTCCAATTAAATCATAAGATAAAAACATGTCGATTCCTTTTACTAATACCGATTGCATTTAAAGCTAATAGCTTAAGTTTACTGAATATTAAACGAGAGTCTGGAAAAAAAAGCATGCGTTTTTAGAACTGAAAGTGCGTCATCCTCTAGACAGAGGCTTGAATAAAATAATGGATATAAATATGATCACTTCACACCAGCGCATTGCGTTTTACTCAACCCATAGAAATTGCAGCCAAATGATATTTATATCGATTGCAGTTTTTCTGTTTGATCGTAGAATCATCAATGCCTTTAGAAACCGCTTAACCCCTAAATAAGCTATGACAGACAAAAAGATCCTTGGAGATTATTCGATTATTAAAAGTATTGGGCAGGGAGCTCTTGGAGTTGTCTATCTTGCTGAACATCGCTTTATGAAAAAGCAGTTTGCTTTAAAAGTTTTACCCGAGGAGCTTTCCACTGAACGTGCCTTCGTGCAGCGTTTTGAAGAAGAAGTCGGTTTTTTAAGCGGGCTTGAACACCAAAATATTGTCAAAGTGCATAATATCTCCTTTTCCCAAGGCGTGCATTTTTTGGTGACAGATTGCATTGTCGACGAAAATGGCGAGACTACCAATTTGGCACAGTACCTCCGTGCGCATAAAAAACAACTGCGGGAAGAAGAATTGTACAATATCCTGGTCCAAGTTGCCGAAGCGCTAGATTATGCCCATAGCAAGAAGGGGGGAGGCGTCGGCATGGCACATCGAGGGTTAAAGCTGAACAATATTCTAATCAGTAAAGGCAAAGCAGGTCCGAACATTCATTTATCTGATTTCGGGTTATCGCGCATTATAGGCCCGGGTGCAGTGCTTGCGAGGAGTTATAAGGTTTTAGCTGAAGCCCTAGGTATTGCTTCCATTGTAGGAGTAGCCCAAGAAGGGTACCCTGTGCCTCCTATCGACAATAAAAAACTGATGCCGCTGCATGCTTCTTTTCTGCAAAATTATTTTTTTCTGGCTCCTGAGCAAAAGCGTTTGGAAGAATGCAAAAGTGGCGATGCAAAAGCCGATATATATGCTTTTGGAGTATTAGCTTACTATTTATTAGTGGAAAAATATCCGGAAGGCTACTTCGAAATGCCATCAGCTCTATTGTCAAATACGCAGTTTGATTGGGATGAGATTATTTGCCAATGTTTGCAATCCGATCCTGAAAAAAGGCCTACCGAATTACTTCCTTTGCTCGAATCATGCAAGCAGTCGTCTAAAGGAAAAAAAGTTCCGCCCAAAGACATTGAAGAAGATCCGCTTATAACCAAAAATGAACTTTTTGCATCGACAGCGCCTTTTGTCGTTTCCGAAACACCTTTCATGATTCCTGAAGAAAAAATCATTGCGATCGATACGGCCCAGAGTGAAGAAGCCTCTCCGGATCATGAAGGGTCATCAAAAATTCAAACTTTGCGTCCCGTCATCAACGTGGCTCAATTGGAAAGACCCCAAACAGATTTAGATCCAGGGATTATTTTTCAGATCGACACCACTGTCAAACAATATTCTCCAGAGAAAAAGGAAATTAAAAATGTGCAACCTTTACTTACCGAGATGGTTGTGATTCCCGGAGGTGTTTTTTCACGTGGGAGTGTAGGGGGAAATCGAGATGAGATGCCACGTCATCAAGTGACTGTGCAGAGCTTTGCAATTGATATCCACCCCATCACCAATGAACAATTTGTGCGTTTTCTGGATGCTATGGGAGGGGAAAAAGATAATAATCATCATGACATTATTCGCTTACGCGATTCACGTATTAAACGCAGCGGCGGCAAAGTTCAGATTGAGTTTGGCTATACTAAACATCCCGTTGTAGGCGTGACTTGGTACGGTGCGATTGCCTATGCAAAATGGATAGGCAAAAGACTTCCTACTGAAGCTGAGTGGGAAATTGCAGCATACGGAGGGATTTCAAGTAACTTATTTCCTACGGGCGATGATATCGAAAAAAATCAAGCCAATTTCTTTAGTGCAGATACAACTGTTGTCATGAGCTATGCACCGAATGGCTATGGACTTTATGACATGGCAGGAAATGTCTATGAGTGGTGCCATGATTGGTATGGGTACAACTACTATGAAGTTTCCGTGCAAGAACCTGAAAATCCGAAAGGACCTTTGCAAGGGGTCTATCGCGTGTTGCGCGGCGGCTGTTGGAAGAGTTTGAAAGAAGATCTTCGCTGTTCCAGACGTCATCGCAATAACCCCGGAACTGTCAATGGCACGTATGGCTTCCGCTGCGCCACGGATGTTCAATAATGCATAAGGAACCCTACCATTCATGATTTCAGTTCTTTTTGTTTGTTTAGGAAATATTTGTCGTTCTCCAGCTGCTGAAGGGGTGTTGCGTCAGCTTGTGGAAAAAGTTGGTAAAAAAGATGAGTTTTTAATCCAAAGCTGCGGCATTGGGGACTGGCATCTTGGCCAGCTTCCAGATGAGCGGATGCGGCACTCCGCCGAAAGCCGCGGGGTGATTTTAGCTTCGCGGGCGCAGAAATTCCTCAGGGAGTTTTATGAGTCGTTTGATTACATTTTTGCTGTGGACCATGAGGTTTTAAATGTGCTGTATCAGCATGCTAAAACTCCTGAACAAAAGGCCAAAATTCATTTGATAACAGCCTATAGCCCTAGTTATCGCAATCAGGAAGTGCCTGATCCCTACTATAGTGGAGAGGGAGAATTTGAGCTTGTACTAGATATCATTGAAGATTCCTGTGAAGGATTCATCGAATACTTAACCCAACACCACAAAATTTAAATTATGACTTGTCAATTAGAAATTCAAAGTGAAAGACCAGCTTCGCAGTTAACCTATCATCATCTATGCTCCGTGATTCCTGCTGGAGTTAATTCTCCTGTACGAGCTTGTAGCGGTTTAGATCATCTGCCCCTCATTGTCGAAAGTGCCGAAAAAGACTTGATCATGGATGTCGATGGCAATGCCTATATCGATTTTTGCGGTTCATGGGGCGCCCTTATCCATGGTCATGCGCATCCCAAAATTCTATCCGCTGTGCAAAAACGTCTGGAGAAGGGCTCAACCTTTGGCGTGACTAGCGCCATCGAGGGACAATTAGCTTCTAAAGTCATTCAACTCGTTGACTCTGTCGAAAAAATTCGCTTTGTTTCCTCAGGCACAGAGGCCACCATGAGCGCTGTGCGTTTAGCGCGAGGCTATACAGGGCGAGACTACATCGTTAAATTTAACGGACACTATCACGGACACGCCGATTTTTTTCTTGTTCAAGCAGGTTCGAGTGTCTCGGGTTTATCACCAACCTCTTCTTCTGCTGGGATTCCCGCTGAGATTGTTAAGCACATCATCAGCATCCCGTTCAATGATCCAGAGTCTTTTATTAAAGTTTTCCGGGACCCTGCTTTGAAAGGTCGCATTGCTGCAGTCATTTTAGAGCCTGTGGCAGGTAACTTAGGGGTGGTGCCAGCTGAACCCGGTTTTCTGGAACTCGTGCGCCAAGAAACCTCGGCTGCGGATACCTTATTGATTTTTGACGAAGTCATTACTGGATTTCGCGTTGGCTTGAAAGGAGCGCAGGGGCTTTATGGGATTAAGCCAGATTTAACCTGTTTTGGTAAAATTATTGGAGGGGGATTCCCTGCTGCAGCCTTTGGGGGCAAAAAAGAGATCATGGATTTCTTGGCTCCAACAGGCCCTGTTTTCCAAGCAGGAACACTATCTGGAAACCCCATTGCCATGGAAGCTGGCTTACAAGCATTGATGCTGTTAGAGCAAAAAGATTTTTACCAAACACTTGCAGAAAAGACTCAATGCATTGTCAATCCAATCCGCGAATTTATCGCTGAAAATAATATTCCAGCCTGTATTCAACAGGTCGGGTCAATGTTTACACTCTTTTTTGGGCGACGAAGCATTCGTAATCATGCAGAAGCTCAAACCTTGGATTTACCGCGCTTTGCCCGCTTTTTTCGCTATATGTTTTCTCAGGGAATCTACATTCCACCCTCTCAGCACGAGACTTGGTTTGTTTCAGGGGCTCATAAGAACGAACATTTAATGAAGACGCGCGATGTGATTTTGGCCTTCCTCAAAAATGAACTAAGGTTCTAAGGCAAACCACAGAGACACAGAGAAGAGCTTCAAATCTTAGCTATAACAAGCTAATTTGATACTTGCCCTTGCAAGTATCAAGGTCGACTGTTTTTTTTTCTTCGAAAAAAAACATCAGGAATGAGACCGCATTTCTGGAAAAATCCTTCTCTGTGCCTCTGTGGTTCCCTTGTTCAAGAGACTTAGGGGATCTCTTCTAAATTACTAATATTCAATACTCATCTCCATTCAATCTCTCTGCTGATCCTTTTTTCTTGAATTAATCTAAAGGCTGCATTATTATTCTTCATTCAGTGCTTAACGCAATTTAAATCATATGGGGTATTAGCTCAGTTGGTTAGAGCGCCACGTTGACATCGTGGAGGTCAGCTGTTCAAGTCAGCTATATCCCATCATTTTCAGTATTCATGTATCATTCTTTGTCCCGTCTTCGTACATTTTCTGCTAAGCTATTAGGTTATGTCCTGTGCGATGTTTTCCCCAACGTTCAACTTGTCCAGGGGGGAGAGGATAGTATTGGTTTTTACTACGATTGTTTGCTGACTCAGCACGTGACAGATGAAGTTTTGCCGTTAATCGAAGAGCGATTCGGCCAAATCTGTCATAACCTGCCTGAGTTTGAGTTGATGCACATGATGCGTGAAAACGCTGAGGAATTCTTTCGCTATCATAAACAGCCTCTTTTGGCTGAGCGCGCGGCTCAGTCGCCCGAAAATATTGTGGAACTCATTAAAATTGGGGCTTTCCATGATCTATATGCAGTCGGAGAGCTTCCTGATCATCCCAAAATTAAAGCTTTCAAATTCCTTTCTTTATCCCATGTGGATATTTACGATCCTGCTTTGGGGAAGCTGCATGTTGTTCGCATTGCGGGAACAGTTTTTGAAGAGAAAAGCGATTTAAAAGCTTTCATGAAAAAGTGGGCTGTTTATAAGAAGGGAGCGCATCAAAAATTTGGCGCTGAAATGGGGTTATTCCACTTGTTAAAAAGTACGCGCGAAGATTCATGGATTTTTTTCCCTCGTGGTGAGGCGATTCGCGATTTATTACTTAACTGGTGTCAGCAAGGTTATCAAAAGCAGGGCTATCAGAAAATTGGTTTTACGGGATTGATCCCTGAAAGTTTTTTCCCTTTAAAATCTTTAATGCATCCGGTGCAGAATGCTCGATGGAAATTTGAGTGGGAGGAAGAGAGTTATCTGCTACCCACGGCTGATTTTTCTCTCGCCTCTTTAGCTATGCTGAGTCAGGAAAAAACACCGCTTCGTTTTTTCGAAGTGAAGCAATTTTTTACGCGCTGTCGGAGTGACGACCTCGTCGGGTTGCTTCGTTCCCGTACCTACCAAGCGAGCTTTGCTCATCTTTTTTGTTCAGATGAACAACTTTTAGATGAAATGATTTCTTGCTTGCAATTCATTGATAGAACAGTTAAAGTGTTTGGTTTTGAGCATCAATGGATTTTGTATCCAAAAGCTGAAAAAAGTGCCTTTGCGAAGAATCGATGGGCTAAAGCCCTTGAATTCTTGCATAAAGCATTAAAGTTTTGCGGTTTAACGTATGAAATCGATGAAACTTCACCCGCTTGGGCTGGTCCCCGGATCGAAGTTAAATTAATGGATTCACTCGGAAGATTATGGAGTGGACCGCAAGTCGAATTAGACTTTTACCATTTAGAACATACCGTTCTAGCTGGGCAAACTAAAAGCCAGTATGTGGCTAATTCCCATTGGGGAGTTCGATGGACAGCGCTGGGTTCAATTGAACGTGCGATTGCGTTGTTACTCGAACAAAAGGAAGGGTATTTACCTTTATGGGTTGCACCGGAACAAGTGCGCATCCTTCCTGTTGGTGAAGATCTCGCTGAGTATGCAAAGCAACTCATGGATTTGATGATCAATCAAAACCTCAGAGTGGCAATCGATGAGAGTCAAGAAGCTCTCGGCGAAAAAATATTTGCAGCCACTCAGCAAAAAATTCCCTATATTGTGATTGTAGGGAGTAAAGAAAAACGTGAAAATCGAATGACTGTTCGTTCTTTTGGTCATCAAGCAGTAAATGCTAGTGTAAAGATCGAGGATTTTCTCTCGCAAATGCAGGAAAAAATCCACCCTCTTAAAGATAACGAGCACTAATAAGGAGTTTAAAAGTCGATTGAAAGCGAATCGCGAGATACGTGCTTCTAAAGTGCGTGTGATAAGTCAAACTGGAGAGCAGGTTGGAATTATTTCCATCCAAGAAGCCCTTGCAAGAGCTGAAGAAGCTGGCTTGGATCTTGTGGAGATTGTTCCGGGATCAAATCCTCCGGTCTGCAAAATAATGAATTACGGAAAATTCCGCTACGATCAAACTAAACGTGAGAAAGAGAATAAAAAGTCACAGCATCAGATTAAGATCAAAGAAATTAAGCTTAAGCCTAATATTGATGAAAATGACTTAAATACAAAACTTCGGCACGCTAAGGAATTCCTTTCAAAAGGAAATAAAGTAAAGATCACATGTACATTTCGTGGACGCGAAATGATGCATCCCGAACTAGGGGAAGCTATCGTTCAAAAAATGTGTGATGACTTAGATGAAATAGCTATTCCTGAAGCTCCGATGAAGATGTTTGGAAGAATCTTGAATGTTGTTCTTGCGCCAGGATCGAAAAAGAAAAAAGAAGCTCCTAAGCGCCCGGCTTCGCAGGAGGATGTCAATCCGTCAGAGAAAGCAGATGGATCAAACTAAAAAGCGATTTATTTTAGGAGAATTACAGTGCCCAAAATGAAAACAAAAAAGGCCGTTGCTGCCAGATTTAAATTAACTGGTACAGGAAAGCTAAAACGCTCACATCCTGGAAAACGGCATATTTTGACTAAAAAATCACCCAAACGGAAACGTCAACTATCACGACCAGCTCTTGTGAGTGATAGCCAACTTAAGACGTACAAACGTTTGATGTGCGTATAAATGTACCTTTCGATTAACCGTAGGTACTGAATGATAACGTATCTAAACCAAATGTTTAGATGTAAAAAAGTGGAGATTAGCTATGGTTAGAGCAACCAATGCTGTCGCTTCACATCGCCGCAAAAAAAGACTGCGTAAACTAGCGAAGGGCTTTGTAGGAGATCGTAAAAATCACTTACGCCTTACAACGGAAGCTGTCATGCGTGCAATGGCGAACAATTATCGCCATCGTAAGCTGAAAAAACGAGAATTTCGTAGTTTATGGATTATGCGTATTAGTGCTGCAGCGAAGATTCATGGAATGTCTTATAGCAAGTTAATTCATGGATTAAAGCAAGCCCGATGTGAATTAGATAGAAAAATGTTAGCCGATATCGCCGTGCGCGATCCAAGTAGCTTTGCAGCTGTTGTGGGTTGTGCCAAGGATTCCCTAGTTTAGGGAAAGCCATGTTGCCTGACACAAAGCAGAGCCGACTTCGGCTCTGCTTTTTTTTTGATACTTCTTTGGTATGAAAGTGTGCAACAATCATTTGCGCGTTTCGAGTGCGCCAAAACCCTGGGGTTGAACGATCGTAAATCACCCCTATTATTTATTAATATTGGGTGACTTACGATCGCCCAACCGCGGGAGCTTTCGCGCGGTCCAAACATGCAAATAATTATTGCACTCTTCCTAAGAGCAGAAAAATGAATAAAACGATTGACTCTTTGCGCGATGAATTTGCCAACGAACTCCGTTCTGCACGATCCACGACAGACTTAGAACACATCAAAGTGAAATATTTGGGGAAAAAAGGCCCATTGCAAAACTTGATGAAGTCGCTGCGCGATGTTGCTCCCGAGCACCGCCCCGAAGTCGGAAAACTTATCAATATTTTAAAAGAAGAAATAGAAAGTGCTTTGGAAGGGATGCAAACCCAACTCATTTCAATCGAAGAGCATGATCAGCTTCAAAAGGAAATTATCGATATCACTCTGCCCGGCCGCAAAAAATTTGCAGGCCGCAAGCATATTATTACGCAAGTGCTCGATCAAATGATTGACATCCTCGTGGAGATGGGATTTTCAGTTCAGTATGGACCAGACATAGACTCTGACTATTATAATTTCGAAGCTTTGAATTTCCCCCCCGATCATCCAGCCAGAGATATGCAGGACACTTTTTATCTTTCATCAGACATGTTATTGCGCACCCAAACCAGTAATATCCAAGCGCGTATTATGGAAGCACAACGTCCGCCTATCCGCATGATTTGTCCAGGCAAAGTTTACCGCAATGAAACCATTACCGCTCGTTCCCATGTTTTTTTTCATCAAGTGGAAGCCATGTATATCGATATCGGAGTGACTTTCACGGATTTATTGGCGACCATGGACCAATTTGTGGCCAAATTTTTTGGGAGGGAAATTGAAACACGCTATCGTCCAAGTTATTTTCCTTTCGTTGAACCCGGTATGGAAGTAGATATCTCTTGCCTGAACTGTCATCGCAGCGGGTGCAACTTGTGCAAGCACACAGGTTGGCTGGAAATCGCCGGCGCCGGGATGATCCATCCGGAAGTGTTGAAATTTGGCAATATTGACTCTGAACTATATACCGGATTTGCCTGGGGGATGGGCGTTGAACGCTTAATACTGCTCAAGCATGGCGTAAATGACATTCGTTTATTTACCGAAAATGATACGCGTTTTCTAGCACAATTCCCAGAAGTGTAACGATGGCAATATGGAAAGTCACATCGACGGAAGCAGGCATGCACTTGACTGCTTTTTTGAAAAAAAAATTTCAAGATCGATACTCTGCCAAACAGCTCAAACGTGCGCTTGAGCATAACCTCTGTCAAGTAAACAAACGCCTGGAGCGTTTTGCCTCCACCACCCTTGCCGAAGGTGATTGCATTGAATGTGATGAAGCCCGTTTGACCAAGTTGTTTGCTATCCAAAACCCTTTCTTAGCCCAACAAAATATCCTCTATGAGGACACTGATCTTTTTGTGTATGACAAGCCTGCAGGAATCGCTTGCGATGCAGAGGGGATCGTCAAAATGGTGCAGCAAAGCAATCCGCATTTGAAATTGATTCACCGCCTTGACAAAGAGACCACGGGCGTGCTGCTCTTTGCCAAAAACGAAGACATTCTTCAAAGGATGATCTCGCAATTCAAAGAGTTTAAAGTGCAAAAAACCTACCATGCGCTAGTAGATGGCCTTGTGCGTCAAAGTGCAGGTGTGATTGATAATTTTTTAGCTCCTTTGTATAAGTATCAAGGGCAGACTGTGTGGGGAAAAGCTGCTAAAGGTTCACGTGCGCGAACAGAATGGGAAAAACTTAAGCAAGGATATCACAACTCTCTCTTAATGTGTCGGCCGATCACAGGTGTAACACATCAAATTCGCGTGCATATGCAAGAACTTGGGCATCCCATTCTTGGTGATTATCAATATGGCAAACACTTCGAGTGTACCTATCGCCCTCTAAGGCATATGCTGCATGCCTCTGAAATTACTTTTCCTCACCCGCGTACGGGAAAGATTTTACAGATTAAGTCTCCCTTTCCGTCCGATTTTTTGCACGCCCTTAAAGAGCTTAACTGCCTATGAAAATTTTAATCGTGAAAACCTCTTCGCTTGGGGATATTATTCATACCTTCCCAGTTGTTGCTTATTTAAAACATCGTTTTCCGCATGCCTTAATTGACTGGGTGGTAGAGAAGCCTTTTGCTGAACTAGTACAAGCGCATCCTTCTATTCATCGTGTTCTTTGTGTCGAAACTAAAAAGTGGCGGCGGATTTTTCCCCTTATAAAACATTTAAGTGAAATACGCACATTGATCGCGCAATTAAGGCAGGAGACATATGATGTGGTTTTTGACTTACAAGGCAATGCGAAATCAGGTCTGCTTACTTTGGCAGCTAAAGGGATCAAAAAAGTGGGATTTGGCCGAAAAACAGTACCCGAATGGCCAAATCTTTTAGCCACGCAGGTGCATATCAATCCAGAGCCAGGACGGAATATTCGCGAAGATTATTTGGCTATCGTACAAGCCTTTTTCGAAGATACTCATTCAGAAGCTCTCTCCTCGCCTCCTTTAAAAATAGGTGAAATGGAACAGATGCAGGTGCACCAACTCATGAGCCGCACAAATGCAGCTAAGACGATACTGGTCTGCCCCGGGTCTATCTGGCGCAATAAGCAATTATCCGAACAAACCCTACAAGACTTGCTGCAGTTAATCTATCAACGCTTTAATTGCCATTTTTTATTTCTATGGGGGAATGCAGCCGAGCAAGTCTTAGCTAATCAATTGCATCAGGTTTTTTTAGAGCATTCGCAGATTGTTGAGAAATTACCGTTGCCAGCTTTACAAAATTTAATGGGTAAAGTGAATCTGGTTCTTTCGATGGATTCACTTCCGCTGCATTTAGCTGGTACCACCGGCACACCCACTTTTAGCATTTTTGGAGCCTCTTTAGGGCAGAAATATAATCCGCTAGGAACTTCCAATCATTATGTTCAGGGTATCTGTCCCTATGGACAGACTTTCACAAAACGTTGTCCGGCTTTGCGAAAATGCCCCACAGGCGCCTGCATTAGAGATCTCTCAGCAGAAAGCCTATTTCAAGCTTTTTGTCTTCATTCGCAAAATTATTTGTAAATGAAATTTTTTTGTAGTTTCAAAAAAATAATGCGTTCTCTTTGCGTCTTTGTGTCTTTGCGCCTCTGCTTTGAATCCCGTTCACAAACTTTTTAGAAGCAATTATTAAAGATCTTCTTTAAAACATTTGTGAAGGGGATTCAACGCAGAGGTGCAAAGGAACCTTTTTTCATTGTTTAGGTTACCAAGGAAGAGGATCGTCCAAGTGATAAAATCCACCCGTCGGACCGCTTTCAGATAAAAGAGCGAGCTGAACACTGGTCTTCCCCCCATCAGCAACATCCATCGGTGCATCCGGTCCGCCCATTTCTGTTTTGACCCAGCCTGGGTGTGCCGAATTCACTTTAATCTTAGTGTTCCTTAATTCGTGGGCTAAATGAATTGTGAAAGCATTCAATGCTGTCTTGGAAGCGTCGTAGGCAAATGTTTTGAATTCATAGATCGGCGATGCTGGATCAGCGTGAAGCGTTAAGGATGCCAGAACGCTTGAGAGATTAACGATTCGACCGGCGGGGGATTTACGAAGTAAGGGGAGGAGTGTTTGCGTCAGAGCAATGAGGTTAAAAAAGTTCGCATCAAATGTTTTGCGAAGGATTTCTTGCGAGGTTAAGCTTGTCAGATTGCCTCCATTTCCCCGTTGGCTATCGAGCAAAACTCCTGCATTGTTTATAAGGATATCGAGCTTGCCAAAATTCTTTTCGATAAAGTCAAAGATTTTCTGATGGTCAGAAGGTTGATTGATATCAAAAGGGAAGAAGGTGGCTGTGATGCCTTTGGCTTTTAATTTTTCAGCAGCGGCTTCTCCTTTGGCCTTATCGCGGGCTCCTAGAATCACTTTGACACCTTTTTCGCCGAGTTCTCGGGCAGTTTCGAAACCAATGCCGCGGTTAGCTCCCGTAATGAAGGCCACTTTGTCTTTGTTTTCACTCATAAAATTTCTCCTTGAGTTACTTTCGTTTATGCTGAGATGTTATTTTTTAGGATGGATCGCCCTTCCAATAAGTTCTTCATTCTGCTTGAAAACCTCTATTGCGAATGGAAAACGATCAATTTGCAAGGCTAGATCCAAATCTTTTTTTCCAGCTGGATAGGCAATTTCGCCTGCTTGCATCCGATGAGCACTGGGGGATAGCCTAACTCGCTCGAGAAGAGGGGCTAGCTCAACAGATTGACCTGTTAGTTTGCGTGTGAAATATTCAGCCAGGGCAGCATCTTCATCCCCGTTTTTTTGGCCTGTCACAATCAGTGAAACATGAGTCGGCTGGAGTTCCAAAATGCGGGCAAGAGTGGCTCCGGCCACCACAAAACTTGCTACGAGGAGATGCGAGGCGTGGCGGCAGCCTACCACGCCCTGTGTTCCGGAAGATGTTCTTTGAATTAGCCTTTTGCCGGCTAGATGGGCTGTCTGGATTTCACTCGGAGAATTTTCAAAATGAAAACCTTCGATCCTTTGCCCCCCTTTTTCCCCCATGAGCAAGAGGGCAGGGTCTTTTTCAAACTTTGCAAGAGCTTCGTCGATCGAATTCACGAAAACGATCTCGCGGGCACCAGAAGCAAAAGCAAAGGCAGCTGTGGTGAAGGCCCGCAGCACATCAATCACTACACATACTCCCTTTGCCTCAGGGCAGTGATGCCCTCTATAAGTAGTGATTTTCATGATTTTCTCCACATATTAATGTATTGAAGTATTGCCGCATTTCTGGATGCGCCATTGTCGCTGGGGAAGATCTATTTTTTCGAGCTTGAATGCGGCCTCAGGGGCGACCGATTTTAAAAGTTGTTCAGTAATAGCAGCTTGGCTGATCATCGGGGCTAAATCTTCAACCAGCACCACTTCACTAATGTCTTCATAATCCTTTCCGGCTACGAACAAAGCCACTAGAGCCGTCTGCAGGGGGGAAAGGCTGGGATTAAAACCGACGTTTTCTAAATATGATCCTGTAAAAATCTGAGCGTCGCGTGTTTTAATTGCTACGCCAGACTGCGAATTACTATAGGGAGCATAAGATTGCTGCGCGGCTTGTAGAGCTTTGGCTGTCACAGGACATGCATGATTGGCTTCAAGCATTGGCAGGGGGTTTAACAATCCACCTTTGAATCCTAAATCTTGCGGACCAAAGGAATCTGGCAAAAGTTCAGAAAGTTTCAGTGGGGAACGATTGGGGATTAAAATTTTTATCGATTGACCGTCATCGATTTCATTTAAGAATTGGCGGCAGTGCCCGCAAGGTGCAGCTGAAAGAGCTATAGACACCAGCCCAGTTTCGCCTGCATTTTTCATATTTGCCACAAGGAATTGTTCTCCATGCACGCATTGGTTTAGCGGAAACTCGGTAAATTCAAGATTCACACCTAAATAAATGGCCCCGCTTTCTCCCAGCCCTACCGCTCCTACCTTGTATTGAGAGATGGCAGGATGCGACAGCTCTTGCGCAATTGGAATAAGCTTTTGCATAAGCTCGTGAAGTGTGAGGCCGGAAGTCTGAAGAATTTCATGGACTTCCGCAGCTTCAATGAGGAAAGGATGTGCAGGAATTAGTTTTTTAATATCAGCAGTGGACATGGTAGTACTCTGATTTAGAAGATTGTGAAATTCAGGAACAGCTGTCAACGGAGAATTTAAAGCGAGCAAGCTCATAAGAGTGATAAAGTTTTTTTTCATCATTTGCCTCCCTATAAAAGTGAATGGAAGCTTACTTTAAAGAATTCCAGAATTTCATGCATTACACAACAAATCAAAATTTAAATTTTCTTCTACCAACGAAATGGCTTTTTCTACTTTCGGCAAATCTTCCATGCGGATTTTAGCAATGTAAGAGGTGATCATTTTCATGGCTTCATAGCTATGCATGGGCGCGTAAAGCGTGGGAATATCGACTTTGCGAATTTGTTCGGTGATTTCTGCTGAAGGAGGATGGCGGCCTGTTAAAATCATTCCCCCTTGAAAATCAGTTCCATCAACTTTGGAAGCAATTAAATGTCTTTTAAGAACCGATTGGATGATATCTTCTCGACTGGCTGGGGTAATGACGAGTTCATTTTGAATGACATCTTCCTCATAGGCATCCAGCGAGGATGCCGCTAAACGCGTATGTCCGAAATGGCGAAAGCGATACTGTTCACCAGAGAAAATAGTTGTTTCAAAAAGATTCTCAAAATCTTTGATTGTCGGGTTGTTTAAAAACTCATTATAAGGAATGCAGCCGATTAGGGGGATGCGCCACTTTTCAAGTAGTTTTGGGAAATAATGTAAAATCATTTCTTTTTTATCTGCATACACTCGATTAAGAATAACCCCTCTGACCCGCGCACCTTGTGCATGACAGAGGGCGAGATTTAATGAGAGTTCATCGTAAGCCGAACCCAGGCCGCCTGAAGCAATGATTACCATAGGGACATCTAATAAAGCAGCAACTTTAGCATTGCTTAGATTAATGATCGAACCCACCCCCAAGTGGCCGGTTCCCTCCACAATGGTGTATGCGTGAGTTTTTGAAATCGTTTCAAAGGCGCGTGTGATTTTCGCAACCATCTCTTTTTCGGTAATTTTGCCATCGATAAAATCTTTGGTAAAACCTGGGGGAATAATGACCGGACTCATATCAGTCCAGCTCGAAGTCAGTTGAAAGGTATTTTTGAACAGCACAACGTCTTTATCCACTGTGACATTACCCTCGATAGTCATATGTTGCTGACCCACGGGCTTAATAAATCCAACCGATGACAAGCGTTTTTTCAAACCCGAAAGAATACCTAAGCATAGAGTCGTTTTCCCAATGTTTTGACCGGTAGCGGCAATGAAAATGGCATTTTTTTTCACAATGTATAAAAATCCTTTATTGGGGCCCCAGGGCCTTTGCTCTCTCGTTTGCAGTGATCTTTCATGAGATGTGCTTTTGCTTAGTTTTTTTGCAGAAGCTGGATTCTAGCTCTTAAACTTTATTTTTCCAATCTATAATATGCTCTTTGATTGACCCCTTAACTTCTCGCGAGAGTCAAAATCCAGCTAATTAGGGTCGAATAAACACAAAAGCAAAAAACAAAAATATTTTATAATTATCTTTTAGAAGTGGTTATAATATGTGTGATTTAT
>PEQL01000013.1 GCA_002786175.1 Parachlamydia sp. | reverse complement strand
GTTTTTTAAAAAGTTGGATGCGCTATTAGATGCTCAAAACACAACTTTTGACAATATCTCCTGCTTTCGCGACTGTAGCTATTTGTCCTCCCTCTTTAATGGCTGCAAATGGAGGAATTAATCTCAATGATATCACCTTTGGAATCAAGATAGAAAAGATTTACGAAAAGGTAAAGCGAGCTATTGATAAGGGGGAGACTAATAAGATTGTGGGCTACATGTTTGACTTCAAGAAGGAAGTTGAGCCATACACTGGTAAGAAAATCGACATCAACAAGCAAATTGACCAAGTTCAAAAAGAAGCTCGCTCAAAAGATCAAAAGATTGATGCCAAATACATCAAACAAATCAAGAAAGAGTTCAGTAAAGCAGATAAGAAACACAAGCATCGAGCTGTCTGGTTTGCCAAATGTGCTGAACTTGATATTCCTTATTCTTCTTTTGAAGCTGACGCCGCTTTTGAAATGAATTATATGATGGCAAAAGCAGCTACTGGTAAGCATGAACAACAAGAAGATGTACCAGTTAAAATTATGGTCGGAGTAACCATTAGCTTATGTGGGCTTTTCTTATTCTTTGTTCCTGTTCTTATCTGCCAAACCGCTGGCGTATGGTTGATTAACACGGGAATTGGGGTGTTAGGTTCTGACGCTTTAGATAGATGGGATGCTTACGACAAAGACCAAAGAAAAAAATAAGGATAATATATATTTCAAATGACAGCACAGGATTCGTGTAAAATATGTGTAAACTATTACACGAAAAGTAAATCCTTAACGTGCTTTTTAATCCGAATTCTGTACTGACCCTTATTTAAATCTCATCATGGCAGCTGGTACCATGTTATCCAATAAAAATAATTTCATCTCTTTAACATGTTCTAGTAGAACCGCCTTCTTTTTCAAGCGCAGATAGGACAAAGGTGTATCATTTGTTTTTTTAAGATTCAACAAATTTTGTAAAAATTCCGCTTGCTTTGATACGCTACTTGCTAAATCTGCGGTGAGGCTTTCTATTTCTGCAGTTGAGGTTGCTTTCCAGATGTGATCAATAAAATTCGTCATCGTACCCAACATCGTTCGCAGGACTTTGAGATACTCTTTTTCTCCTAAAAGACATGCTTGAAATTCTACGTATGCTGCACGAATATCATCCCATTGTTTTTGAGTGGCACAACAATCCTTTGGCAAAGTCTTAAAGGTTTTAAGGGATTGTGATCCTATTTGATTTGCCTGACGCAGATTTTGGACGGCAGCGCGAATTTTTCGCATTCTATTAGCATCTTCAAACATGAATTGGAAATCACAATAATTTTGCTTTTTATCGAATAGACAGTATCTTAGCAAAATTTCCTTGGATTTGACGGTCAATCTTTCTAGCTCGGTGTGGGCCTTTGATGCTCGCATTTGAGTCATAGATCTAATCAGGTGATCCGCAAGATCCATTTTGAAGGCATTAAGAATAAAATCATCGTTGATATTTATTTGAAGGGTACCCTTTAATATCTTTTCATAACAGCTTTCAATATTTGCCCAATGGTTGTATTTCAGCGATTTTTGAATGAAATCTGTCACAGAATCCCCTGAAACAAGCAGGCAGTTATTCTTAAATTCGTGCTCTAATTTCACTTTAATCGCATAATTGATTAAAGCAACGGCGTCATTGGTATCAAGCAAAGAAAGCCCTAATTGGATATCTCCCCATGAAGCATGTGCATTAATTTTCCAATTAATGGCTCGAAAGAAATTATCATATACGTCTTTTCTTCTTCCGATTTCAGGTCTTTGCACATAACTTTGAACAGCCTGATCGCTCTCTTTGTTCTGGCAGGCCTTATTAAATTGATCGATTATATTCCATGACTGTTGGGATAACACTCGCACTTTTTTCTTTTCCCATATCCAGGGAAGAGTAGCGAATTTGATCAGAAGACTGGTAAATGACGCGAAACCAACCGGAAAAACCAAAACTAAGAAAAACACTGTGGCAACCCTCTTTGGAGTCGACATCTTAGATTCGTATGTCTGTGATGGAATATAGACATCTATTCCACCAAGGACTCTACGCCATGGTTTGGATAATAAATTAAAAGAAGAGTACAGGAAAGGCTTGTTAAGTTTATTATCATAGTAACTATCTAAAACAGAGTATTTGTTAGAAGAACCTTTTTCTATTGAATATCTCATATTTTAAATCCTTTTTTATTATTGATATATCATTACGATGATACAGCAATAAAGTATTTGACAAAATATTTTTCCCACATCGTGAAGGAGGAATCCATGCAGGGCATATTGAAGCAAGGAATAGGTGTCGAATAAAGGCATTTGATGAAAAAATCTATGCAAAATTTCCTAGATACCTCCATCGCGAAGGTATCTAGAGTAAAACTTTGAAGAATTATTTAGGCTTCTCTTGTCGCCCTTGAATTGTTTCCTGAGCTCGTCGTAGAAGCTCTTCCTCAGAAGTTCCTTCAAGCGTTCGTAAACGATCAAGATAAGCACTTACTTCCGCTACATGATCCTCTTCCAAAACCTCTTCGGGGGATTTTTGTTGATTGGCTATAAAAGTTTCATAAACCTTGGAAATAGGCAATGTCCATTGGACTTCTTTCAGTTCCTGAATATTACATAACAAATTTGCCGAGACCGTTTCAGTTCGTAATAAGTGATCTTGTTGGTGAGATTCAAAAAATACCCGGGCATCATCATCATTGATATTCAAAGTTCTGGCAGCTCTTGGAGTCGTGTTATCGCATCCAAATTCCTTACGCAGCATTTCGTATTGACGCAATGAGATAATGCTTGTTTTGAGTTGAACACCCTCAAGATGAGCCAAAGAAAATACTTTATTTCCTCTTGTTTCAGATACGGTAAAAATCCATTTCAGGTCTTTTATCACATCTCTTTGCTCTCCATGGATTCTAATGGAGAGCTTTAAACGGCTATTGCACTTAAAATCTCCATTAAATAAAAAGGTATCGGGATTTGCTTTGAATCTTAGGTGCAGGAATTTTCCTGTGCGTTTTACACCTAATAAAGGTAAAATTTTACATTGATTATCACCAGGATCTAAAACGGATCTTCGAAAAACACGGGTGATTAAAGTAAATTGACCTTTTTTCTCTTCCAATTCTTTTGCGGCTGCATCATCGTAAAACTTTGATAAAACTTGAGATTGTGAAGCAGGCTGACCTGTGCGTTGACTTAAATCAGTTGAAAAACTCATACATTCTCCTTATTAAATGGATTCATTATCATAAAAATTAATTATAAAACTTCGGGCATTAGCCAATAGATCCGCGATTACGCAGAGCTTTAAGGGCCGTGACTAAGCGAGTTGGCAGCCACTGTTTCACTTTTTTAAAAAAGTAAAATTCCCACGGAATGGATTTCCAAATAAACCATTCTCGTAACTGATTCAGTTTATAAATAACTGGGGATTTTTTGGAAGGGTGTGCTTGTGGACGCAAGTCGAAGCAATCTGCGAACATTTTTTCCACAAAGGATTGGTACGTATACAGTTTTGACTCTACAACATCTTTAAAAGCTCTTTCAGTAATTTCCTTGCGCACATCTTCTTTTTGCACTAACTCTAAAACTTCATTAAGGTTGCTAAAATCTTTTTTAAGTTCTAGGTAATGCACACCGGGTTGCAAAATGCCGCTGTAAGATCCTTCAACCAAAATTTGACAGCATTTAGCGACGCAGGCTTCCAAATGGCGCGGGGATAGGGCTGCCAAGGCAAGGTTTCCATCGATGCCAGGAAAACAGGCTGCTTCAATTTCTTCAAAACTTTTGTCGGGATGCTGCGCGAGGTAATTGTCTACCTTCTGACGTATCTGACCCGTTTTATCAAAAATGCTGCTTCCTCCTTCTACTCCAATAAAAGCTTGGCACCGGAGCATGAATTTATACCATTCATACCCTACAAAGAAGTCTTTGTTATTGGTCACTGTAGCAATGTCGACAGTCAATCCCTTGTTTAAAGCGGCTTCTTTAACAACTGCAGCTATATCGACTTTTAGTTTGCCCTGCCTTCCCAAATAAGCGGGCACATGAGTGGCTCGATACCCAATCGCAATGTCACGCTGCGGAATATCTTCTTTCAATTGATCGATTACTTGGCACATATCATTGTCAAGATAGCCTGTAAGGTTCTTAAATAACCGCACACGAGTGGTATCCACATCGTAATAAATGGTAGGCCATTCAGAGGGCTCGGCAACTGAAAAGATTCCCTCGATCTGAAAATCATTCACAAAGCGATTGATCCGATCCATATTGAAAAATTCATCCTGACAAAACAACACCTTAATTGCTTTCGATTTTCTGACGATCCCTAAGCGTGAAACGTAATCTTCATAAGACAATCCATTTAAGCGAAATTGAATGGAAAAAAAATGGAGGAAGATAATGAGATCAAACTCGACGTGTTTAAAATATGCTGGAATGCCATGGGCATAATTGCAATAAAACACATGGTGCGAAGAGTACTTCTCAAAGCAAAAGAGGAAATCTGAAAAGGTTTGTCTCAACTTTTCAGGAGAATAATAGTCATAAATTAGCAGTATATTCATGGGTTTGCCTGAAGGGATTGATAGGTATGGATGATTTTTTTAGTGATAGTTTTTTTACCAAAACGTTCAATAACATCGGCGCGCAGCAGTTTTGGATCATAGTGGTCATACTGTTTCGGCATTTCGAGGAGGGCTTGCGTCAGGGCTTCTTCATCATTTGAGGGTACCAGCATGCCATTTTTTCCATGCACAATGTCCTCAGGGCCGCCGCAGCGCGTCGCAATCACCGGCAAGCCTGTTGCCAAAGCTTCAATTAAGACCACACCAAAGGTTTCAATCCGGCTGGCTAATACGAAAGCATGGGCCCGCTGCATGGCTGCTGCGACTTCACCCCTTGATAGTCCTCCTAAAAAATGGACGGCGGGGGCAATGCCCAAAGATGCAGACAACTTTTCCAGTTGCCCCCTGATTTTCCCTGATCCGCCAATTTCCAAAACAAGTTGTGAATTTTGTTTATAAGCTTTTTGAAAGGCGCGCAAGAGCAAAGGATAATTTTTCGTGTCGCTCAACTGGGCTAAACAGAGATAGCGAAAGGGCTCTTTAGTCGAGCTTGCAGGTTTTAGCTGAAAGAAAACTTCGTCGAAAAAATTTGGCATTACTACCACTTCGCGGTCTGTCAGACTTTCGATTGCTTGCTTGAGGGCACTGCCCACGGCAAAAACTTGATGGGCATTTTGATAGGCCATGCGAAGATACGCGCGGCTCCAACAGGTTTTTAAATCTTCTCCCAAAGGAGCCTGTTGCTGGATGCCGGTGAAATGTTCGGTGATGATGTAGGGGATTTGATATTTTTGGGCAATGGCTTCGGCGCAGATTCCTCCCCACAGTACTGAATGGGCATGGATGACTGTGGGCAGACCTCGCCGTGCGACGTAGTATTCCATTAATTTCATGGCAGCGGCTATCCAAGCCTGCATTTGACGTTTTCCCCAGCATGGAAAAAGATTCCAGCCATGCATTCTAACAGTGGGAATCCCTGCCTCATCTTTAAAAGAGGTTTGAAAGTGATTTTTCAAACCAAGGGAAAGCGTTAAATGGCGTAAGGGACGGATTTCCGGATAAATCACCCCTATATTGATTCCAGCTTGCCGTAGGGCTTGAGCTTGCTCTTTAAAAAAAATGCCTTTGATGGGATCTTCCTCCAAGCAATACCATGAGGGAATCCATAAAGCATGGACAGGTTTCATCATCAACTATTGACCGTTTCATATGTTTTGTTGCGTAAACGGGCCTTAAGCCCAATCCACAGAACTTGTTTTTCATCCGTTGTCAAACCAACTGACCAGAGATAGAGATAGTACAGGCCGGTCAGTGCCCCCATGATAGCCATGGAGTTTAAGCCCAATTCGAGCGGTATAAAGGATAAGGTGACGACAGTGACAAAACCAGCTAGAATTTTTGCGATCCTCATTTTCTCATACTGGATAGGCAGTAAACGCCGACTGATGCATAGACTCAGGCCGAGAACGGCGAAAAAGCCTATCAAAGTTGATAGGGCAGCCCCTTCCTTACCAAACAAAGGAATTAACAGAAGGTTGGCTCCAATACACACCCCGCCGGCCGCCAACTCAATGGTGACTTGCCAGAGAGATTTCTTAAAAAATAAAAAGGGAGCAGCCGAGATGATATAAGCTCCCCACAAGGATTGGGCGAGTCCCAATATGCCAATAATATTCCACGTTTCGTAGAAGGAAGGATGCAGCATGGTATGCGTGATCCCTTTCGCCAGCGTAAAAAGAGGGACTATCAAGACGGACATCCCCATTAAATAGTAACTGAAAACCTTGCCAAACAAAATCTTAGCCTCTTCTTGCCGATGGAGATAAGAAGTGAAAAAAGGGGGCCATGCGGTAATAAAACTACTGACCGCCATTTCAATGGGTCGTGAAAAATAGATGCCGATGCAAAATAAGCCGACTGCATTTAAATCGACAAACCAATGCAATAAATAACGTGATGAGGATTGCAGCAAAAAATAGCCAAATAGTCCAAAAATAAAAGGATAGCCAACTTCGAATAACTCGGGTAAATATTTTAGATGAAAGCCTCGCGGAATCATCTTAACAGCCAATCCAAGCGTCAGTATAAACGAACAGCACTGTGCAATGACACCGGCTAAAACTAACCCTTCAACGCCTTTTTCCCTAACAACCACAAAATAAACCGTTCCCAAAACTGCGAGCAAGACTTCGTTCATGTAGATAGAAATCGCTAACACGGCCTTTTCCTTAATGCGAAAATAAGTCAGCAAAGGATAAATCGAGGCCGAGAGGCTAGTCCCGAAAAAGGTGAGGAAAACATAGTTGTGGTAATCTGGCACATTAAACAAGGCAATACTAAGGGTTTTAGAAAAAATGAAAGCCAACGTATTCCAAAAACTAACATTAATAATCAGCACCGCAAAGCTGGTCCAAATCAACGCCCCGCGCTCCTGCTCATCCGTTAATGTCCAGTATTTCCTGCCCAGCGATCCTCCAAACCCTAGCGTAAATAAACCATTCATCATCATTCCAATGATGGCTAACGAGCCGAACACCCCATAATCCTCGGGTGTTAGATAGGCTGTATAGAGAGGAAGTAGAAAAAAAGTCACGACTCTAGAAAGGATCTGACCCAATCCGTAAATAAACGTTCCTTTGAAAAGCCTTGAAAGTTGCATGTTTTAGCCAATTTAAAAATACACTGGAATATTATCAGAATTGCCAGCAGTTGTTGATTACTTTTGAGAAAATCTCCCTATGAGATATAATATGACCTATAAGATCAATAAAATCGAGCGATTGAGGAGCTTTCACTCATGCAAAAGCCAACCATCCTTCTCATTGAAGATGAAGAAGATATTGCTGCTTTAATTAAGTTACAAGCAGAAATGTCCGGGTATAGAATTATAATGGAAATGGATGGTTTAAATGGTTTCCGCGCAGTAGAAAGGGAAAAACCCGATATCGTCATTTTAGATATTATGCTGCCTGGCATGAGCGGTTTAGATGTGTGCCGGAAAATTAAAAGTTCCCCTGAATTAAAATCGATCCCCGTGATTATCATTTCTGCTAAAAGCGAAGAGTTAGATGTCATCCTGGGATTGGAGCTGGGGGCCGATGACTATGTCACCAAGCCTTTTTCTCCCAAAGTGCTTTTTTCTCGTGTGCGAGCTGTTTTACGACGTGGCATTGAACCCGAAAAAACACCGCGCTTGTTGACATTTGGAAGCTTTGTGATGGAAGTGGACCGTTATATTGTTCGCAACAAAGATAAGCCTATTGCTTTAACCCTCTCCGAGTTTGGTATCTTACGCCGCCTTTTAATGAATCGCGGCAAGGTTTTAACACGCAATCAATTGCTCGATGATGTCCAAAATGATGATGCTTTTATCGTCGACCGGAACATTGATGTGCATATCGCCGCTTTAAGAAAAAAATTGGGACCTAACTTTGATTGGATTGAAACCGTACGCGGCGTCGGCTATCGCTTTAAGGATGATGATTAAGAGACGATCTCTAAGCAAGTGCACGATAATAGGGATGGTCTGCCAAAGCCAACAATTCCTTGTCCCCTTGGCTATCTCCATAAGCATAGAGCACATAATTTTCTTTAGGCCCTAAAACCTCTTGTAAACGGCGTGTTTTTTCAACTCCCCAGCAATTTCGTCCCACCAGCTTTCCTGTAAGGTTCCCGTCCTGATCCGTTTGTAGAATGGAGGCAAAGACATTGGCAAATCCTTTTGCTTCTGCCCAAGGACGCAGATAAAGCTCCAGGGACGCACTGACTAACACACAGCGATGCCCTTGGCATAAATGCCACTTAATTCTTTTAAACCCATTTTTAGACACATATTTATCGAGTTCTTCTGCTGCAAAAACTTGGGCTAAAGCTCGTAGATCATTCTCAGGAAGGCCTTTAAAGAATTTCGTTAAAACATATTCTTTAGCAGCCTGCCGCGATTCCAGACCTAAGGTAAATGCAGCCAAAACAGGCAAAGACATCAAGAGCTTGCCCAATGTTTTGCTAGTCCCAGCGGCAAAAAATAAAAAGGGAAGTAAGGAATCTCTGTCCGTCAACGTTCCATCAAAATCAAAAGCTGCAATAGTATTCATAGTGACCATGATACGCTAAAGTCGATTTTTTTTCAGGAAAATTCACAAATAAATCCGCCATTTCGCTATACACAATGGAATTCGGACATCGAGATTTTGCCTTGGCTTAGGCTTTGGATTTTTTAACCGATTTACGATTGTCACCGTTTATAACATGTAAAAAATTTGCTAATTGGAGACTTCTATGGGAAAAACCCACCCTTATTCTTTAGGTGTACTCGCCTTGTTGATTTTGCTCTGCTTATTCGTAGAAGTTGCGGGAGGATGGTTTACTCAATCGCATGTCAATACCTGGTATCCGACGTTGATAAAACCGTCTTGGACTCCACCTGCATGGGTTTTTGGACCAGTTTGGACAATTCTCTACCTGCTGATGGCTGTCTCTATGTGGCTGATTTGGAATCGGGAACAACTTTCAGGGTATCATTTTCAGCCCTATTTACTCTTCGCGGTCCAGCTGGGACTGAATTTAGCGTGGTCTTTCTTTTTCTTTTATTTGAAAAATCCTTTCTTCGGTTTGATCAACATTGCCTTGCTGATCGTTGCTTTGAGCGCCACTATTTACTCATTTTGGAAAATCTCGCGCTTAGCAGCTTTTCTATTGATGCCTTATTGGGTATGGCTTGTCTATGCTGCTTCCATTAATGCGGCCATCTGGTGGTTAAACTAGCGCTCTTACATGCGTTGCTTAATGTAGTGCACCACATCGTGCATCTGCTGACTAGTTTGTGAAAGTTGTGCAACTGTCTGATGGAATTTTCGAATCGAAAATGTGGCCTGCTGAGCACTTTCACTCCATTGATTAATGGCCTCGGTAATCTGGGCAGCCCCTTGCGATTGATTCAACATCCCCACATTCACATTTTCAAAGCTTGTCATTTGCTTCTGGACTTGATCTATAATTTGGGTCAGCTGTTCTCCCACACTGCGAATATAGGTCACTCCTTGATGAATCTCTTCGGTAAATTTATCTACCCCCATCACACTGGAAGAAACCGCTGAGACCATTTCATTGATCATTTTCTCAATATCAATCGTCGCATAAGCTGTTTGTTCGGCCAAACGCCGTATTTCACGGGAAATGACAGCAAAACTGCGGCCATGCTCCCCAGCTTTTTCCGCCTCAATGGCGGCATTTAGGGATAAAAGATTAGTTTGTTGCGCCACTTTTGAAATCGTCGTGATAATATTGGTAACAGTTTGAGCTTTTTCACTTAAAACTGCCAATTTGGTCGCGATGCTCGCCGAAGCTTCGATCATTTGCTGCATCGTCGATTCCATTTTCGACAAACCCGTCATCCCTGCATTGGCTAATGCCGAAGCTTCTTCACCGATTGTACTCATGTTGTTCAATGTGTTTGAAAATTCTTTTGCCGTGGCTGAAATTTCCTTGGCATTGACGGCAATTTGCTTCGAAGCCGTTTCTTGTTCGATAGCTGTCGTTTCCAGCTGTTTGGAAGCATCCGAAATGGAGCCCGAGCAAATGCTTAGTGAAGTTCCCGTTTTTTCTAATTGCCGATAGGTTTCTTCAAATTTATCGGCAATTTGATTAAGCAGAATACCAAAAGCGCCAATTTCGTCTGGGTAAGTGATGGGAATACGCACTGAAAGATCGCCAGCTTTAAATGTTCTGATAGCCTGCATCATGTCCTGCACGGGCTTATAGGCCTGCAAAATGCCTATTAAAAAAACAAAAAAGGCCAAACTCGCTAAAGCAAGAGCACTTGTAACAATCCATCTTCTTTGAGTATCAAAAAAATTTAAAGCCGCGCTTAAGGTAAAATCCATATTTTCTAAAGCTGTATTCCAGGCCAATGAGTTTTCTCGCAACGTTTTAATTCCAAGCTCTGTCATTGCAGATAGCTCATTAAATGTTTTTGAAGAAGCCACAGCTTCGGCTTTAGAAATGATTTCAAAAATAAATTTGAGATAAACCCCTAAATTTTTTCTGAGGCTATCTTCTTCATTTAAACTGGCCACTTCCATTAAGTTTTCTAAATTTTTGGCGTGCTGCTCCAATAAGGCTTTTAAAGCGCTAATAGGGGCCTTTTCTTGTTTCTTGTCAGTAGTTAGCAAAATCATTTGGGTCACCAAACTTTGTCCTCTGGGAAGTTCAACCAGGGCTAGTTGAGACAAGAAATAGGGAATTTCTTCTGAAGCAAAAACGGCAGATTTAGACCCGAGATAAAGCAAGCGCAATTTTAAGCGCTCGGCAATCGCGGAGAAACGCACCATCGAATGGGCATTCCCCTCATCTTTGATGTTTTCCAAAAATAGATTCCATTTACCCCCTAAATCTTCAGCAGAAGAATTTGAAGCAAATCCTGAATAAGGAACACGGCTCTTAAAGGCCCCTAAACCCAGTTTCCTAAAGTCGGCACTGATTTGAGCTTGCATTTGGATGATATCATTTTGATAGACAGTGCGATCCAGTTGCATCGAAACTAACATCACCGCATGCCGTGAAATATTTTCTAATAACTTCTTTACTAAAGAGATGTTTTGCACCCCTTGCTGCTGCCGTTGCACCCCTTCAATTTTTTCTTCTAAAATTTTCCAGTTGTAATACAGACTGATCACCAAACTTAGAAGGAGCAGGCACGTGGCTAAAATAATTTTTTTCGCATACGTAAATTTACTCGAAAGACGCAAAAGAAATTGTCCCATTCTAATCCCTCAAGACCCTGTTTATTTGCACCATACAAAACCTCTCTCATCTCAGCAATCTAAAAGTACTTTTTTTAAAAAAAGGAATACGTTCAAAATAAGGACACATGCACATCGATGCTTAAACACTTCAACGAATCAATGACGCTTCAGAAATCGCAAAAGCACTTTAATAAAAAGGACTTGCAATTTATCGCTGAATAAAAAAATATCTCCTACAAAAAAAAGAATGACTAAAAAAAAGATTAAGCCTATAAGCTAGCTGCATTGCCAGGATTTATTGAATCCAGCTATCTTGATTGATGAGAATACTTTCTCAAATATCGGCTACTTTGGTTCAGGATTCGGCCTCGCAAACTACATAGAGGTTAGATTTATTCTTACATTTTTTTTCAAAATTAATCTTATTGCTAATTTTTGTTGTTACAAATCTGTATTCAGCAGAGGCCCGGAGTGGTTTTTTTCAAAATGACACAAATAAAATTTATGTTTCCTCGTCCGATATCATCCTAGACCAATCTCAAATTTTTGTGATTCTTGATAATGCATTATTTACAGTGGATTCGATACAAGTGGATAATAATGGTTTCTTCATTGAAAGTCCTCAAGAATTAGAACCTCATTACTGCATACATTGCAGATACCCGGCAGAGGGTACCGTATGTGGAAACTGTGGAAGAAATCCTCGTGGCAAATAATTAGCTGGTGTACTGATCGTGAAAATGATTTTTTTTATTAGTTTACTTTTTGTGCTTTTGTCGCCTTTCAAAATGCCTGCAAATGACTGCGAAGTTTTTATTAAAACTCTGGAATCACAGGAAAGAGAGGACTTAGTAGATTTTTTTAAAATGGTGATTTTTCACGATCAGTTTGCCTATACCTTAGAAGGATACAAGGCAATGGCCATATCTGGAGGATTTTTATATTATCATCTCATTCCTTATGGGAAAGATGTTATACGAGCTCCCTCCCCAAGAAGATTTTGGGAAGGATGGAAGGCCTGGTTAAAGCATCAACCCAATTTTAAAATGCAGAATTTTGTTCTATTGGAAGAAAGATCCCATCAAATGGAATCGATTAAATTTATTGTGCTCATCAACAAACAAGTGTTTCGAAGTGTGGTTAATGAACACATAAAAACTTTTGAAAGAATTTTAAAGCGAAAAATTAATGCTGAAGAGCTACTAGAGGAAATAGCAAAATTTGGATATCAAAAAACTTTGGAAGACAGTGAAATTCTCAAAGGTATTCTTTTAGGCTATGGAGAACATAATTCATGGTTGTTTGAACATAGAAAAAAATTTTATGGTGATAAATCCCCATTTCATTTAGATCCGTCTCAAAAAGAAAAACCTCTTCCTATCGTAAAAAATCCAACTTTTTTTTACGAAGACAATGAGGATTTGGTATTGATTTCGCGTATTAATTTTCTAGCAGATCTCTCTTCTTCCGAGACACAAGAATTAACGAGAAAGTACAATGAAGCCGATAGAAAAATTTTAAAAAAATATCACCCTCAGAACATCCTTCATGCCGTACTCCCACAATTGATGGAATGAATTAAACGATGGCAGCATTTTGCGTTAAATCTCCTCACAAGTTCTTAAAGAGAGATCTTGAAGATCTCGATTAAAAAGTTAGCTATTTTTTTAAAGAAATAGGCGAAGGCGCAGCGGACTACTTTAGGTGGAATTCGTCCAAACCCAAAAGTTTAAGTATTGCGAAATAATCTAAAGTCCAGTTAAAATTCATCTGATTCTAATAAGACTTAATGAAATGCATAGATCTACGACTCACATCTGCTGTGTTTTCCCATTCTTTGGCCATTTTCGCTTTTGGCGGAAACGCTAATCGATAACTTCCCTGTTCCCTCTACTTTTTACTCTGTTAACACGCTCAATTTACTGCTCACTTTTGCTCATCGAAGTGCAGCACATAAAAACGTATAAGGACTTTTTATGAAAACAGATACATCTCCTTCAGCAGGCAGTACGTTTGGTGCCATGTTGCTTGTCGCGGGTTGCTGCATTGGCGCAGGGATGCTAGGCCTCCCCATTCTCTCAGCTTTAGGAGGATTCAAACCCTCGCTTTTCCTATTTGTTTTAAGTTGGCTTTTTATGAGCTTCACGGCCCTGTTGCTGCTTGAGGTCAATTTGTGGTTTCAGGATGAAATTAGCATTGTCAGTATGGCTGAAAGAACTCTGGGACCGATCGGCAAAATTGTGGGATGGGGCACCTTTCTGTTTTTATTTTACTCGCTGATGGTCGCCTACATCTCGGGCAGTGGACAGCTCATCACCGATTTCTTGATGCAAACTTTTACTATCTATATTCCGTCTTGGTTTGGAAGCTTAATGCTTTCGGGGATTTTCGCTATTTTGATTTTCATGGGAACCCACGTGGTAGATCGCTTTAATCGCATCTTAATGGCAGGTCTCATTGTCACCTATGGTCTCTTGGTAGTGCTGGGCGGCATGCATGTGAATTCTGAACTTCTTCACTATCAAAACTGGAGCATCGCCCCTTTTGCCATTCCGATCATGATTATCTCCTTTGGGTTCCACAACCTTGTTCCCAGTTTAACAACCTATATGCAAAGGGATGCCAAAAAAATGCAAAAGATCATCGTGCTTGGAAGTGCAATTCCCCTGCTGATCTATGTGGTTTGGGAATGGGTCATTTTAGGATTGATCCCTGTCGGCCAAAATGAAACCTTTCAAGCGGTCTTGGATTCAGGAGAGATGGCCACAAACGCCCTGAAAAAAGCTGTGGGAAATTCGTGGATTGTGGACATCGCTCACTACTTCGCTTTCTTTGCAATTATCACTTCGTGCTTAGGCGTAGCTCTCAGCTTTGTAGACTTCTTGGCTGATGGCTTAAATATCAAAAAAACGAGTGCCGGAAAATCCCTTCTATTGTTTTTAGTCTTTTTTCCTCCTTGGTTTTTTGCGTGTCTCTACCCGTATGTCTTCTTAACCGCCCTGAATTATGCGGGGGGCTTTGGCGCGGTGATTTTATTTGGCGTACTGCCGGCTGCCATGGTGTGGTCTGGCCGTTATATTTATCACATTGCGCAACCACAGGCCTTTATGGCTCCTGGCGGTAAAGGAGCGCTTGTTGTAGTGATCTTCAGCTCTCTAGGCATTGTTTTGTTACAAACCATTCGTGAAATTTATGCGATATAAGGAAATCCTCTCATGAACAGTAAGCTTATCGGAGGCATTCTTCTTGTCTCAGGCACCACCATAGGCGCGGCCATGCTCGCTCTCCCCGTTGCAACGGGTCAAGCGGGATTCATCCCCTCTTTTTTCCTTTTAGCGCTATGCTGGCTCTACATGACTTTTACGGCTTTTCTTATCCTAGAAGTTAATTTATGGATGGAGCCCAATACCAATTTGATTACCATGGCCCGCAATACCTTGGGTCCTTGGGGTGCAGGCTTCAGCTGGATTACCTATCTCTTTTTACTTTACTCACTGACAACAGCCTATATTGCCGTGTGCATTCCGCTCTTTATTGAGCTGTCCGACGCTTTATTTGGCTTGAAGCTCCCTCACTGGATGGGAGCCTTACCTCTGATTGTCATTTTTGGTTATTTCGTCTATCGCGGCACACGCTCGGTCGATTATTTAAATCGCCTTTTAATGTGCGGGCTGGTGATCGCCTACATTTCCATGGTGTTTCTACTCATTCCACACGTGGAATCCTCAAAGCTGCTGCATGTGGATTGGCCGTACCTCCTTTTAGGCACCTCTATTATTGCGACCTCATTTGGCTTTCATATCATCATTCCTACACTGACAAGCTATTTTAAGCGCGATGTGACGCAGATTAAAAAAGCCATTTTCTTTGGAAGCATGATCCCTTTACTCGTCTACTGCATCTGGGAAGCTCTCGCTTTAGGGATTATTCCGCTGCAAGGCGAGTATAGTATTATGCAAGGCTACCAAACAGGAATGGATGGCACACGCTTACTTTCAGGCACGCTGCAACAACCTTCTATTTCTGTCATCGCCAAATTCCTTTCCTTTTTTGCTATTGTAACCTCCTTTTTAGGGGTCTCCTTAAGCTTAACCGACTTCCTGGCAGATGGTCTCGGCATCAAAAAAAATCAGGCGGGCAAACTCCTGCTCTATGCTTTAACTTTTTTTCCTCCTTTGTTTTTTGCTTACACCTGTCCCAGGGCCTTCCTAACCGCTTTGGAATATGCCGGTGCCTATGGTGTGATGGCGTTATTGGGGTTGCTGCCGGGGTTAATGGTGTGGCAGGGACGTTATACCAAACACTATTCCTCGACTTTCAAAGCCCCAGGCGGTAAATTTTTATTAATCTTAACGGTAGTCATTGCCTTGATCTTTATTGGTCTGGAAATGGTACATACTGCTGGATTATTTTCATCAATGCTTCATTAGGAAAAACCATGCTCGAAAATCAACCAAAAAAAAGAATTCTGACAGGGGACCGTCCTACCGGCTTATTGCACCTAGGACATTATGTAGGCTCATTAAAAAACCGGGTCGAACTGCAAGAGAAATATGAGTGCTATTTTATCCTGGCCGATTTGCATATGCTAACCACCAAGCCAGAAAAGGAAGCGATCCTCAGCATTCGTGAAAATATCCAGCAGATGGTGCTCGATTATCTCTCCTGCGGCATTAATCCGCAGCAATCAGTCATCTATCTACAGTCCGCCGTGCCTGCCGTTTATCAAATGAACCTCATTTTTCAAATGTTGATCTCGCTCAATCGCCTCACAGGTTTGCCAAGTTTGAAAGATATGGCGCGCAACGCTCACATGTCCACCGATAGCATTCCGTATGGCTTAGTGGGATATCCAGTTTTACAATCCGCCGACATCTTAATGCCAAGGGCGCATCTGGTTCCTGTTGGCAAAGATAATGAAGCTCATATTGAACTCACCCGCGATATTGCACGTCGCTTCAATGCCTATTACGGCGAATTCTTCCCACTGCCAGAATGTCTCTTAAGCGATGTCCCAACACTAGTTGGGACTGATGGTCAAGGCAAGATGAGTAAGTCGGCTAACAATGCTATCTTTTTGTCAGACGATGCTAAAACGGTGGAGAAAAAAGTCAAAGGGATGTTTACCGATCCCAACCGCGTGCGCGCAGATACTCCGGGTACTGTTGAAGGCAATCCAGTTTTTGCCTTTCACGATGTCTTCAATCCAGATAAAGCCGAAGTTGCAGATTTAAAAATGCGATATCGGGAAGGCAAAGTGGGCGATGTTGAAGTGAAAGCCAAGCTAACAACTGCGCTGAATCATTTCCTTGACCCAATTAGAGAAAAAAGAAAATATTACGAACAAGAAAAAGGATTGGTTGACCAAATCATTTATGAAGGTACCCAAAAAATGATTGAAATCTCTAATGAAACTGTCAAAGAAATGTTGAGTTTAATGGGGTTGAGCGGCACATGGAAAAAAATTGTACGCACAGCTAAAGAAAGAACGGAAAAACAAGCGAAGTGAATCAAAAATTTCAAATTGTCTCTTCTTTTCCCCCAGCGGGTGACCAGCCTCAAGCCATTGAAAAAATTTCGGCAGGAATTTTAGAAGGCAAAAAAGCGCAGGTCCTCCTGGGCATTACAGGGTCGGGCAAAACCTTTACCATGGCCAACGTGGTGGAGCACGTACAACGTCCCACCCTCGTCATTGCCCATAATAAGACGCTGGCCGCGCAACTGTATCAAGAATTCAAGTCTTTTTTCCCACACAACGCCATTGAATATTTTGTATCTTACTACGACTATTATCAGCCAGAGGCTTACATTCCCCGGACGGATACCTACATCGAAAAAGATATGGCCATTAATGACAAGATCGACAAAATGCGCCTTAGCGCTACCCGTTCCTTGCTCGAAAGAAGCGATGTCCTGATTGTAGCCTCTGTTTCATGCATCTATGGACTCGGTACGCCTGAGTATTACCGCGGTATGAATTTGAGTTTGGCCGTTGGCCAAAACCGGCGCCGCGACGATATCCTGCTGCATCTTGTCGAGATGCAATATAAACGCAATGACTATGACTTTGCACGCGCGACTTTCCGTGTGCGGGGTGATGTGTTGGAAATTTTCCCCGCTTATGAAGAAGATCTTGCGATTCGAGTCGAATTTTTTGGCGATGATATCGAAAGAATCAGCGAGACAGACCCCCTCACAGGCAAAGTTAAACGACGTATTCAAGAAGCCACCATTTATCCAAGCTCCCACCACGTCACTCCCGAAGAAGTCCGTTTGGAGGCATTACAGACAATCAGAAGCGAACTGGCTGAGAGAATGGAACTCTTTGAGAAAAATAATCAGTTACTCGAAAGACAGCGCATTCAGCAACGCACTATGTACGATCTGGAAATGATCAAAGAAGTAGGTTTTTGCAAGGGGATTGAAAATTATTCGCGTCATTTCAGTCGTAGAAAGCCTGGAGACCCGCCTCCTTGCTTAATTGATTATTTTCCACAAGATTTTCTGCTCATCATTGATGAATCGCACCAATCGCTGCCGCAAATGCGAGCTATGTATAATGGCGATCGCGCCCGAAAAAGCACATTAATCGACTTCGGCTTTAGGCTTCCGTCAGCTTACGATAATCGGCCGCTAAAGTTTGAAGAAAGCTATCAACATTTTCATCAAGTCGTCTACGTTTCAGCAACCCCCAGTCCATGGGAAATTGCTGAAGCTGGCGGCGAAATTGTTGAACAAGTCATCCGCCCCACCGGATTATTGGATCCCATTATCGAAGTCAGACCAGCTGATGGCCAAGTCGATGATTGTCTTGCTGAAATCCGCACTGAAGTCGATAAAGGACGGCGAGTTTTAGTCACCACCTTAACCAAACGCCTTTCCGAAGAATTGACAACCTATTTAACAGACTTGAATGTGAAGGCTAAATACCTACACTCGGATATCGACACCCTTGAGCGCACCCAGATCATTCAGGATTTACGCTCAGGCGAATTTGACGTTCTAGTCGGCATCAATCTCTTGCGTGAAGGGCTGGATATCCCTGAAGTTTCTTTAGTCACCATTTTGGATGCTGATAAGGAAGGATTTTTACGCAGCGAAACCTCGCTCATCCAAACCTGCGGTCGTGCCGCGCGTAATGCTGAAGGGCGTGTCATCATGTATGCCAATAAGATCACCACCGCTATTCGTAAAACTGTTGAAATCACTGAAAGCAGACGCGCCTTGCAGCACCAATATAATCTTGCACACGGCATTACCCCTACGACTATTATCCGCGGCATCGTGCCAATGGTAGAAGATGAGATCGTCTATGAAGACTTCGACCACAAAGCGCCTCATCATAAAGCTGCAGAGCATGCCCACGATTACTTAACTTTGGAAGAAGTACGCGCCAAAATTCGCGAAAATGAGATTTTGATGAAAAAAGCCGCCAAAGAAATGCAGTATGAAGATGCAGCGCATTTCAGAGATCTCATGCGTCATTACCAGCAATTGGAATTGGAGCTCTCTTAATGTTTCATCGAATGGATATTTTTTATGCAGCTCGAAGTCAATATGGGGTGCTCGATCATTTTACCGAACAAATATTTGTCGCTTTAGAAAGGCTGGGAATAAACTGCCGCCTCTTAGAAGTCGTTAAAGAAGACCCATCCAATCAATTTATTACAAAACTCATTGAAGATCCCCCGGAATGCACCCTCTCCTTCAATGGACTTTTGCCTAATGCATCCGGCGATTTTTTAGCAGATTATCTCGAAATCCCCCACATTGCCTGTATCGTCGACTCCCCCCATTATTTTCTAAAGTTGACTGAGAGTTCCCACACCATAGTCACCTGTCCAGACCGCTTTGCCAGCCAGTTTTTTACACCTCTATTTCAAAATCCAGTCCTCTTTATGCCCCATGCCATTGAAAAAGAGCTCCTCCTCGATCCGCCCGAAGAAGAGAAAATCTATCCTGTGGTCATGCTAGCTTCATGCATCGATTACAAACTCCGCAAAGAACAGTGGCGCAGCCGCTATAACTTGTCTGTCTACAGAGCTCTTAAGGAAGCCGCATCCATAGTATTGGGAGACCAAGTGACGCCTTTTGTACAAGCCATGGCCACTACCTTTGAAATACATACTCGAATGGATAATGACCCGCGTACCAAAGAGGTGAACTCGATTCGCTTATTGGATGAATTAGAAAAGTACGTGCGGGGTAAAGATCGCACATTGCTTATTAAAGGCATTAAAGATGCTCCTGTACACATTTTTGGCGCTAAAGAAGGGGATTCAGATTGGGAGAAATGCCTTGAAGGAGCCCCTCCAAACGTCATCCTAAATCCTGCTATTTCCTTTTTTGAAGCCAAAGAAGTCATGAAACGTGCCAAAATTGTTTTAAATAGCTGCCCCACCATCAAGAACGGGGCGCATGAGCGCATTTTTGCTGGCATCGCGGCAGGAGCCCTGGTGATTACCAGTGAAAATGCTTACCTAAAAGAATTTTTCAAAGATAATGAAAGCATTGTTTTCTACCAACATGGGCGCTGGGATGAAGTCAATGACAAGGTCAATTACTATTTAGCTCACGAAGCAGAGCGGCGGGCCATTGTCGAAAAAGGCAGGGAAATCGTCCTCAAACATCATACCTGGGATCACCGCGCCAAACAGCTTTTAGAAAACCTCGTCAAATTAGATAAAGATGAGCTCTTTCTCCCGGCAATCACTTTCAGTCGACTCGTCGCCTCCAAAAAGAAACAAAATAGTTGAAAATCTCACTTTTAAAAGCCTGTGAAGGGATTTTTCAACACAGAGGCGTGCTTGAAATTCAGCTATAACAAGCTAATTTGACACTTGCTCTGCAAGTGTCAAAGGCGGCTGTTTTTTTTTCTTCGAAAAAAACATCGGAAACGGGACCGCATGTGATTAAGTTCCTCTTTTTCTCTGTGTCTCTGTGCCTCTTTGGTCAAACCAGCTCCAGGATGTTCTAAGGAGGTATGAATTCTTGCTTCAATCTACCAACTATTGCTTTCAGCCGGTTCCTTCCCCTCAAAAGACACGCATTTGAACAACAGAAGTCTCTTTACACGTACTCCATAGGCATGGAAAAGTGGAAAGGAGCCCAAAAATTCCACGCGCTTAAAGTAAGGCGATAGCTTTTGGGTATAGGCTTCTACGTAAGTCGAAATATCTGTGAAAGGAGCCTGATCGACATGAGCAAAAAAACCAGTTTCTCCAAGACGTTCTACAGACATGCCTGGCCAAAATGAAAATTGATTTTTGCGAATTCCTTCTAAATTAAAAAAGTAAGCTCTCTTTTGCTCTGGACCGTAGAAACTTAATAAACTGCTCATTTGATAACGATCGCCAAGCAAAAAGTTATTTTGAGAATCATAGCCAGCTTGCGTCAATGCGCTTGTCATCTGTTGCCAGCCCACATTGTGCCGAAAAGGATTCCACTTATAGGGAATTTGCAACTGGCTAAGAATCCCCTCTGCCTGTGCATAGGGAATACTCAAACCAAATAAGCTCATCAGTATCGACACTGTCATTGAGACTTTAAAGGCAGCTTTGCCCCATTTCACATTTTCCCCTAAAAACCAGCTTAGGTACACAATCCATGTAGGATAGATAAAAACACACCAATTGCCCTGTGTTTTCTTGAAAAGCGCATAGACGCAAAATAGCGTCAGCGTCATCACACTTATGGCTCCACAAAACCAAAGAGGATCGCGAGGACGTTGTTTAAACAAAGCACCTAGCGCCAGAAGAATACAGAAAAATAAAAGGGGGGAAAGTAAAACAGCCTGTGCACCGAGAAACTCAAAAAGATTTCCTTGCCATAGAGCTTGTGTTTCCCCCCCCTTCACCGTGGAAAACACATGCTGAAAGGTAGCCCAGCGATGAGAAATATTCCATATCACACTTGGCAAAAGACCTACAAGAGAGAGAGCAATCCCTACAAAAAGCTGCTTACTTCTGAGATATGGAAAGAAGATAAGTGCTATAAGCACCCAAAGCCAAAAGATATAAATCGGCCATTTAAAAAGAGCACCTAGCAAGATACAGGTTCCAAGCAGAAGATAAGAAGGGGTAGCCTGGCGACTAATAGCTTGCAAGAGAATGATGCAAGCAGCTGTCCAAAATAGCATCATCCCCCCATCTGTTATGGCTAACAAAGAACCCATTATTCCGAGAGGAGAAAACGCCATGATGATCCCCGCCCAAAAGGCTGTGCGGGGCAATAGATCACAGACACGTGCTAAACGGTATACTAAAAGAGGAAGTAGAATTCCCATGACGACAGCCAAAAAGCGCACGCCCAATTCTGTATTGCCCCACAATTTCGTCCCTAACCAAATTTGCCAAGCAATACCAGGGGGTTTGCTATAGTATCCCCAATCCAGAGACTGACTCCAGGTCCAATATTGCGCCTCATCAGGGCCAAGGCCAATTCGTTCAGTCGATATGACCCATAACATAAAAAATGCTTTTAAAATCAGAAGCACCATTAAAAAAGTAAAGTAAGAAGGATTTTTTTTCATAGAAGCTTCCAAATGATCAGTAAAGACAAGTATACTCGAACTGATTATTTGGATCAAAGGCACTAAGCGATGTTTTTTTTGAAGAGCTGAAAAGGGATCGCAAGGCCTTCAATAGATCTAAAAGCCTTGCGAAAACTGTTGAAGTTAAAAATGGATGAAGTAGGAAACTCGAGCGAGGTTTTCCTGGGGAGAATTCGCCTGAATAGCGTAATCATCATACCAACTAATGACAAGATGTTGCTCTCTTAAAATTTCCAGCACTTTAAGGAATCGCTCACGCGTATATGACATCCTCAAACTAACTCCAGGCTGGATATGTAAATTCCTTTTAACAGATAGACACTTGTCAGCTTCTACACTTTCAAAACGACTTTCGCATTCTCTAATCAAGTGATTGGCTAATATTTGTTCGTCTGCATCAAGTTTAGATGCGTTTAATTCTGAAATAAATGCCCTATCTCGGCTCCATGCGTTTTTATCATAAGCCATAAGAGCAAGTTGTAAAGACCGCAGTTCCTTCCTCTTTGCTTCAAGACCTGCTTGAAATTGTTGCATAATCCCTTCTTCCCTGGACATTGGATCCTCCTGCTCGCTCTTGTCATTAGAGGCTAAAGTGCTCTGAATTTGCGCCTGATACTCTACAACTAAAGAATCTACAATGGGTGAAATGGGAACCAAATGCGCCAGCCGATTTAATCCTTCGGCAAGATTTTTGCGCGTAAAATTGACATTTCCGAATGAAGTTCCACAGACACCTCTTCCATCGGTACGTACTTCAGGCAGCTTGTGGTAACCGACATCCCAAAAACCAATTCGTTTGACTAAAGTCTCAATTTGTCTAATCAGATCCTCCAGATTGGTTTTAAAAGACTCTGAAACACCAGTTGATTGATAATGCATAATCACCCGTGCCCAGAATTCTTGGTGTTCACAAAAATCTAATACCAAAGGAAGTGTTTCTTCCACATACACAGAAATCTCGTCAACCTCAAATGAAGCTGTTCTTGGGATTTGTACCCAACAATGTTCCAACTTTTTCACAAGATTTCGAGATCTTCTTGCCACTTCTTTTTGCTTAGCGGCTTCTTTAGAGGTCATTAATTTAAAAACGAGCTCAGGATAGCGCTTATGTCTCCAAACTGTACGATGTGTACCCCTATCCAATAAATAAAAATTTTTACAAGGTTCGCGATTTCGCAATTTTTCAATGACATGGGGTTTGAAAATTTTTAAAAGCTTTTGTTTTTCTTCATTCGAAATTAACTGCACTTCAAGTTTAGTACAAAGGGGTAATGCGTCTTCTTGACTGAGATACCCCACAAACCGATCGGAGACTTGTTTAGCTCGTGCAGAGGGATACTCTGGTAACTCAAAGCTTGAGGAAGATACGCCTTGAAACATGGTTAATCCTTTTTAATTTTTTTTATGTAAAAGCAAACAAACTAGATTAAAAGAAGAGATCCTAATACTCGACATTAAATTAAATCAATTAGATTGCTTTAAACATTCACCTCCTCAGCATTAATAAGAAACTGATCCAGCCAAATCAAATCTGAGAGCTTCTGGGCACAATTTTTACGATTGACACTAATTTTTTTACTTGATAGATTGCCGCAGCAACATCGATCATTTACCAAAAACCAGAAGGGAATCTATGCATTATTGGATTCACACTATTTTGCTTCTATTTGTTTCGATACAAGCATTCTCAGAAGAAATCACTAGCCTTCCCTGTTCAGCACCGGACCAAATTGCTGCCCTCACACAAGAGACAAGCAAAGTTGGAGGATTGGTTAGTCCCTTGAGCGGTCAACCTTATTTGAAGCAGACTGATTTAATTGCTAAAGGTGCTCAAGATGTTATCCTCAGTAGAATTTTTATTCCCCAACATCGCAATTGGCATGCAAATCAAGCACAGCTATTTAGCAAAGGAATGGTACAACATCCACCAGTGGTCGAATCGGGTTGGGTGATTTTTCCTCATATCCACTTGGACCACAGAGCCATTACGAGAAAAAAATATCATAAGAAACTAGTCATAAAAAATGAAGTACGCATCACAGATAAACATGGCGTGGCTCTGACATTTGCACTAGATTCCAATGGCCATGCTCAACTTGTCGATAAACCTTATGGGATTTGCAATAGCAATCCTGTGGATGAAATGCCAAGCGCTCAGTATGACTTCCGGAATACAAAAATCGTCAAAAATGATACTGGGATCTTCGTACATTCTCCGCAGGGGTCCATTTATCATTACGCCAATAGAAATGAAAATATTTTTGTGGATGGAAACACACATGTCACCACACAGGAAGCACATTATTTGCTCGCCAAAGAAGTTCTGCCCAATGGAAAAATTCTGCGTTACCACTACAACAAAGAAAGACAACTGGTGCGTGTGATAAGCATGGATCCTAAAGAGATCCACACGTACGCTACAATTGAGATTCAGAGTTCACCTGATTATACGACCTCAAAGTTTTCCACCAATTCAGGACAGAAAGCCTCGTACCAACAACTCCTTAAAAAAAAACCTTTTAAGCAGCCCAAAGGTAGCAAACCCCTTCAAATCGAAAAGCGCGTACTAAATCTTCTTTCTATCAAGTCCACAAGCACTCCCTTTTATGCTTCAGAGATAATGTCTTTCGACAATGCTCTTCTAAACAGTTATTTTGGACAGCAAAATCTTTTTAGCTGCGAATATGCTGAATCTGGCGAACGCCATTCCAAAAATAAAAGAGTGAGTAAGCTCTTACTCCCTGTTGATGGAGCGCACTTTCAACCCGTCCATGAATTCAGTTACCAGCCGCCGCTTGTCGGCGAAAAAGCAGGCTCTACCACCGTCAGAAACATCGATGGTTCCACTGTCATTTACGAATATTCAAAAGAATTATTACTGACAGCTATCAAACACTACAGCAGCGATTCTACCCTGAAAAGGAAGAAACAGTTTAATTGGACCGAAAATCATTGGCTCTCCTCCATTGATAGCCAAGATGGAAATGGGTATGTGCTTTACACAAAAACTTATGAATATGATGCCTACGGAAATCCTGTGCGTGAAGTTTTTAGTGGAGACTTATCGGGTAAAGGAATTTGCCAAAACGTCACAACCAGGCAATTCTCCAACGATGGACGCCATTTGTTGCTGGAAGAGAAAACCCCCGAAGAAAAAATCCTCTCATTTCACTACTTGCCCAATACAAACTTGATGACTGCAAAGTTCACCAAAGAGAACGATCGCATTTTACAGCGCGAATTTAATATCTATGACGATTGCAATCATCTGATCAAACACATCGAAGATAATGGGACAGCACTAGAACAAGAAAATCTTAGCGGTGTCACTCAAAGAAAAATCACCGCTTATATCCTTCGCAATCAACATCCTTTTCTTCATTTGCCTGAATGGATTGAGGAAAAATATCTGGAACATGGTTCTGAAAAGGTACTTAATCGCACTCATCTTTCCTACGACGTCCATGGAAATGTCTGTGAAGAGAGTGTTTACGATGCCGAGGGAACCTTCGCCTACATCGTGCATAAATCCTATAACGACCGTGGCGATCTGACCGCAGTAACCAATGCCATCGGCCAAGAAGCCCGCTATGAATACGATGCCAAAGGGCGGTGCATCTCTTCAGTCAATTTCTCTAAAAACATCCAGACCAACAGGGAATACGATCTGAGAGACCGAGTCATTAAGACTGAGGAAGCGGGCATTGATTCTATATGCCATTCCACTTCATTTAGCTACGACTTCAATGACCATCTCATAAAAAAAATTGATACCTTTAAAAACAGCACAGATTATAGCTATGACCCACTTTCTCACAAGGTAACAAGAACAACTTCCCCTAGAATTTGTGACAAAGAAGGCAACAGCATTCCCGTTACCACCACCTCAATCTATGACGTATTTGGAAGGGAAATTTCCAAGACAGACGCCAACGGCAATACGACTATCTTCCACTATGCCGGGCATGCTTTACCGATTGAGATTATTCATCCGGACCAAAGCCGGGAAATCCTCAGTTACACCCAGACGGGTTTATTAGAAAGCCACATAGACCAGGATGAGCTTAAAACATCCTATACCTACGATATCCTTGGGAGAGTAGTCGCAAAACATTACAGTACACCTGATGAAGAAGTAGCTTCAGAGACCTTTGTGTATGACAGTTTCAATCTGCTTAAAAAAACTGATCGCGAAGGCAACTGTACGAATTACACCTATGACGGAGCAGGCCGTCTTGTCAGCGAAGAGATTTCAGGAAACCTCACAACGTATTCCTATGACACCCTTGGACGTATTTCAACAATCATCAATCACAATGAAGGTAACTCCCTCTATACACATTACACAAGAGATTTACTAGATCAAGTCCTTGAGAAGACATGCACCGATGTTTTAGGAAATGTCTTATTTAAGATCGCGTACAGCTACGACGCCGACGGTAATGTAGCCTCCATCACCCGAAATATCAATGGAGATGATGCGACAGAACGCTTTGGCTACGATTCCTTTCAACGGCGAATAGAGGCAATCGATGCCGAAGGCAACAAAACGAAGACCACTTATGATGAAAATGCTGTTAATGCTCTTGGACAAAGAGTTTTACAAATCACAGCAGTCGATGCCAAAAATAAAGCCGTCGTAAAAATGGAAGATCCCTATGGCAGAATCGTACAAAAAGAGATAATCAGTCCTGACAATGTCGTCATCGCCATTGAAAAAACGACCTATGATTCCAAGGGTAATCTGTCCCATCAAAAAAATCTGATTTTCCATCATGCAGAATACCTCAGAACTTTGGAGACAGCTTATAGCTATACCTCATGCGATAAATTAAATCGCCTCATCCGGGCCGCTAACTCACCAAACAGCAGAACGACCTTATACACCTATACCCCTGGTGGAAAAATTGCCACCAAAACAAAACCTGATGGAACCGTCATCACTTATGGCTACCACCCTCTAGGTTACCTTAAAACGGTCAATTCTTCCGATAATCTTCTGCGTCTCACCTATGAATGCAACCGCTTAGGTGTGCTCCTTAAGGCCACAGACGAAATCAAAAATATTTTCATTCAACGGGATGTCGATTTTAATGGAAACATTCTTCGCGAAAAACTTTCTACCGGCTTAGCAATCGAAAAAACTTATGATGCTTTCGATCGCCCGCTGTCTGTCGCTCTTTCAGATCAAGGGCAGATCCTCTACACCTATGATCCCCTATTCCTCCGTGCAGTCTCCCGCACCTCTCCATCAGGGACTAATCTCTATACGCATAAATACACAAGCTACGACTCCACTGGTTACCTCCAAGAAGAAAGCTTAGTGGGGGCTTTAGGCACTATCAAGCATACAGTCGATCCCAAAGGGCGCAAAACGGCAATCATAAGTCCCTACATGACACAAAACTGTCAGTACGACGCAGTCGATAATGTGATTGCCATGACTACCAATGGGAATGAGGTACGCTATGCTTACGACGAGCTTGATCAATTGATCAGCGAAGCCGATGATTCCTATCAGTACGATACCAATCATAATCGCATTGAAGAAAATGGCGTGGCATGGATTTCTAATGAACTCGACGAGCTACTGTCCACAGGAGCAACCCACTGTACCTATGATTTGAACGGTAACCTGCTTTCGAAGAAAACTCGGTCAAAAATGCTTTCTTTCACATACGATCCCCTCGATCGCCTCACCCAGGTGATCAAAAATGACAGTACAGTTGAGATGTTCTATGACCCCTTAGGAAGGAGACTACGCAAAATTGTCCATGCCACAGCACATTCCGCCAAAAATATTGAAAATTACCTCTACGACGGTGAAAATGAAATCGGCGCCTTTAGCCCTGAAGGCACACCCATTCAACTGCGCGTTCTTGGACAGGCTTCCAAGAATGTCCCCGCAACTGTAGCGATTGAATTAGGGAAAGAAGTATTTGCCCCTATTCAGGATTTTCATAGGGACACCCGCTTTTTGATCAGCCTAACCAGCGGCAAACAGACAGCTGAATATGATTTTAATGCTTTCGGAAAGCAAAAACACATTAGCGAAGTGACGTTTAATCCATGGCGTTATGCATCGAAACGCTTGGATCTGGAAACGAACCTGATTAACTTTGGCAAACGTTATTACGACGCAGAGCTCAGCCGTTGGTTGACAACAGATCCTGCCGGTTTTGTGGATGGGATGAATCTTTATAGCTACGTCAAAAATAACCCTATTCGTTATGTTGATCCGGACGGACGCTTTGCTTTTGCAATTCCACTTATTTACATAGGTTTCGATTTAGCGGTTACTTTCATAACGACTGAAACACTCATTGCTACCTTTGTGGGAGCTGCTTTAGGATGGGGCGTCTATCATCTTGATAAGACCCTAGACAATGAACCGGATGATCTCTCTTTCTATAACGAAGCTATCGCTGAACCTGTCGAAACAGGAAGAAGGAGGAGTGGCCATAAGTCTCCACACAACGGAGAACAATTAGGTGATGATCCAAGTAAATGTCCTGGAGAAGGCTTCATATGGAAAGGGAGAGGACCTCCGGGTAGCGGAAGAGGTGCTTGGCATAATAAAGCAACTGGTGTGCGCCTATATCCAGATCTTGATCACCCCGCTCCAAAGGGTCCACACTGGGATTATTTAGATGATGCTGGAAACGAAGAGAGACATTTTCTTGATGGAACATGGGAGCCGAAGTAATGAAAAATTTATATAGACACGAGTTAGACTTTGACCGAACAATGAAATTTGTGAAAGATAACTTAACTGACGTAAATTCGTTATCTTCGGAACTGCTCAATTTAGTCGATTTTAAGTCGGGTGTGTTTTTTACTTTATTGACTTTAGGTTCTGACTTAGAAAGACTCTATGAATTTAAAAATGGCATTATTCTTCCTCAATTTCCTGTAATTGTATCTGAAATCGATGGAAAAAAATCGCTTATCCAAAAAGTACCTACAATAAAAGAAGAATTAAGTGACTTTATTTTTCACAAACTCAAATCCAATCAAAAACTATCCTGTGTTTTTGATGAAGTTACACTTAGTCCAGACGATCCCAGTTTAAAAGTACTTTACGAAAAGAAGTGCGTGTTTCTGCATGAAGATGAGGTTACTCATGAAGATGGAGTTACTTATGTGATCAGAGAACATAATAAAAATCACGAGACTATATTAAATTGCATGCGAAAATCATTTTCCTTTTGGCACTCGGTAGGAGTTGTGACAGAAGCCGATTATTTCAAAACTGACACTAATATTTTTTCGTTAGAGGACATCCAGGCCATCTGTAAAAACGCTAAGATGATTATCATTAGTGCCTATGATGGTGAAGCTTATATTTTATGGGAAAAAGCATCGCAAGAATAAAAATGGTGAACTGGAAGGATTATTCAGAAAAAATGGAAAAATTATATAGACACGAACTAGACTTTGAACGAACCATGGAATTTGTAAAAGATAATCTAACTGAAATAAATGTATTATCCGCTGAACTACTCAATTTAGTCGATTTTAAGTTACTTGTGAGAAGGAAGTGAGTTTTAGATAAGGATGGGCCTTATCAAAAAAGGCTAACCTCAATAATTATAAAAACATTTTTTACTAAACAAAAGTCTTCAGTGCTTCTTGAATTTTAGATACTTCCATTTTTCAATCCTTAAATTATTAAATAATAGCGAAAGTGCACCATATTAATTAATATAATTCAATTACTAACACTCTCAGCTAAAGTCTCTACGTGAGCTTTAACTGACTTGGCTAAAGCCTCAAGATGATACCCTCCTTCCAGGACAGACACAATTCTGCCATAGGCATAGCGTTGAGCAATCTCTTTGACAATTCTCGTTAATTCTACATAATCTTCTTCTGTGAGATTAAAGTGACCGAGCAAATCTGATTGATGGGCATCGAATCCAGCTGAAATCATGACAAGATCTGGCGAAAAAGCTTCCATCGCTGGAATTAGTTTTTCTCTAAAAGCTTTTAAAACTTCTTCACGGGCCTTTGCTCCCCCTGCAATTGGACAATTCATGATCGTCCCTTCTCCTTTTCCACTGCCGGTATGCTCGGCAAATCCGGTTCCCGGATAATTCCCTTTTTCATGGGTGCTGAAATAAAAAACGGTGGGATCATTATCAAAGATATCTTCAGTGCCATCCCCGTGATGTACATCCCAGTCTACAATCAATACTTTTCGAATAAAGGGATAGGTTTTCTGGGCATAACGCGCTCCAATGGCGACGTTGTTGAACACACAAAAACCTTTGCCTGCTGCGCGTTTGGCATGATGCCCAGGGGGCCTGATCAGACAAAATGCATTTTTTGCTGCTTTATTCAACACAGCATCAACGGCTGTTAAGACTCCACCTACAGCCAGCAAAGCGATTTCATAAGATTGCGGTGAAATAGTGACGTCCCCGGTACTTAGCTCCCTGGAGCCATCTTTTTTAGCATATTTAGCTTCTTCTTTTACCAAGTTGATATAAGCTTCCGTATGGCACAAAAGAAGGTCTGCTACTGTCGCCCGATGCGGAGACAGTGTATTTTCGGCTGTTTCTAGTCCTGCGGCGGTTAATGCCTGATGAATAGCCTGGACTCGTTCTGGCCTTTCAACATGATAAGGGCCCGTTAAATGGTTGGCATAGGAGGGATCATCAACAATGACTGTCTTTAAAATCGCGAGGGGCATTCTGTATCCTTCATATAAAGTGCATGTTTTTTAATCTAAAATGCTTTATTATTAATCGTTAATTAATTCATTTAGTGTAGGTTGTGTGTGTTAAGTTCATCTCCAGAGCTTTGGAAAAGTATTATGCGGCAAAATTTCACGCAGTGGGAAAAACTGTCAGATTTTTTGGAATTGGATGCCTTAAAAAGAGAATTCATCCACAAAACGCCCCACTTTCCACTCAATTTACCTTATCGCCTGGCAGCTAAGATTGCTAAAAACACTTTGGATGATCCCATACTCAAACAATTTTTACCAACTCTTGCTGAGCTTAAGACTTCACCGGGATTTATACTTGATCCCGTGCAAGATGCCCAATTTCGCAAAGCTCCCAAGTTGCTGCATAAATACCAGGGAAGAGCCCTTCTGGTCTGTACAAGCGCTTGTGCCATGCACTGTCGTTTCTGTTTTAGACAAAATTTTGCTTACGAAACTCAAGCCAAAGGGTTCGAAAAAGAATTGGAGCAGATTGCTGAAGACGCCTCTTTGCAAGAAATTATCTTGAGCGGCGGCGATCCTCTTTCTCTTTCAAATCATACCTTAAAGCATCTCATGGATTCTCTTAGTCAACTTAAACATATTCGTCGATTACGTTTTCATACTCGCTTCCCCATTGGCATCCCTGAGCGGATTGACGAGGGATTTTTATCTCTCTTTGAAAACCGTCCTTTCCGCAGCTGGTTTGTATTGCATATCAATCATCCCAAAGAACTGGATCAAGACGTATTCACGCATTTGGATGCCCTGCAGCGCCAAGGTGTGATGTTGTTGAATCAATGGGTGCTGTTGAAAGAGGTGAATGATTCTCCCGCGGTGCTTAAAGAACTTTGTGAACTTCTAGTGAATCATGGGATTTTTCCTTACTACCTGCATCAATTAGATCGCGTTCAAGGTGGGGCTCATTTTGAAGTTTCAGTTGAGCGGGGTAAGGAACTGATTGAAGAAATCGCCAAAAGCCTTCCTGGTTATGCTGTTCCTAAATATGTGCGTGAAATTGCCGGGGAAGCAAACAAAACACCGCTCTTTTAAGGAAGTGTCAATCATTTGCTAGGAGTTATAGGCTTCGATAATTTCGGCTTTCAGCTGTGGAAACGATTTTTCGGCGCCAAAAGTGTAACTATAGACATCTTGTCGTACTTGGCTATAGCGTTCGGCATCGCAGGGAAGAGTTTCTTCGATAATTTGATACAGTTTACCAAAGTCTTCTGGCATGATTTCTGTGCCGCATCTAAATAAATAGAGTCCTCGGTCTGTTTTAGAATCTCTTTTTTGTTTATTCAAAAAAAACATGGGCTTGTTAAAGGCCAGGAAATCGTATCCAACAGATGACATATCGCCGAGATAGATGTCTGAGCAAGCCAATAAAGGATAGACAAGCGGAAAATCTTTTAGGAATAGGATATTATTTTTTCCCTGGTGCTTGCCTAAGATCTGATAGTAATTGACTGTATCATCGAGCTCTAAACGGGGATGCAATTTAACAATCAAATTATATTTTTGAGGAAGAGCATCTAAGATATGCTTGGCGGTATCGAAGAATGTCGTAGACTCCTCTAAATCGAGCCAGGTGGGGGCATATAATATGGTAGGCCGCGCCTCACTGAATTGACTGAGGATTTCTTCCTGCACAATTTTCTCATAAAATTGCTGATGCTTTTTGTAATAAGTGTAGCGATAGTTGCCCGATATGACATAGGCGTTCAAATAGTCGAAACTTTGATAATGTTTGAGTTGATCGAGCATATTTTCGCCATAAATCAGCGTGATGTCTTCATGCGCACTTTTTTTAAGATAAAACCCTTTGTCAGAAAAGCCATGTGGACAATGCACATTACGCAACCGCTTTTGATACTTCATTTCTAAATGAAAATACTTTTCGCGGAAGGTTTTGCGATCCCACAGGTCTGACATAAAGAGCACATCATAGTGCGAAATGAGAAATTCAGGATCGAATGCCTCATATTCAACTTTTTCGGCTTTCAGCCCAGGATAGTACTTTTGTCCAAGCTCATAATCCAGCTCATCGATAAAAAGCAGCGGAATGCCCATGAGGGTGCAAATCGGGGCCAAATGGTCGGTATAATGAATGTTGGCTTGAGGGTTCACCCCCACACCTTTCTTTTCTTGTGCCATCGATGGATATTTCTATATGGTTAAGGAAGCATTTTTGAGGGCTTTGTGAACAAATTCTGCGCGTTTATGCGGTATTTCTTCCTGGGAGATTTTTTCTTCACCATATTGAAAGAGCAGGTGAGCCCTACGGCAAGCAAAAAAGAGTTCATTCAGTTTGTCTATGGTAATACCTTGAAGCCAACCTAAATCCGTTCCTAATTTCAATAAACTGATAGCATTAAGCGCCTCGATAGCCTCTAACTGATAGGAGTGAACTAACACTCCAAAAGCACGGCTGACTTTATCCTTGACCTCAGGATTATCATGCTGATGCAGCTGACCTCGTGCGGCACTTTCTTCAACCACTAGTTTGGTAATGAAGGAACGCAATGAGGCAATAATATTTTCCTCAGTCATGCCTAGGGTGTAGCGATTGCGAATGGCGAGTAAATCGCCAATCATTTCTTGCGGGTTCCCCTGGAGGCTGGTGATCAATAGCGTCTCATTGCTCAAACGAGCGACGACTTCATCGATTTGACCTGTTTGAATGAGAGCTGAGGGCTGTGCCAGCACCGTTACGGTTAAACCTGTGCCGCATTGGCTAGGATCTGCTGTGAGAAATCCAAAGCTTGGCGAAAATGCATAGGTAACGATTCTTCCTAAGGCACTTTCAAGTTTCACCAAGCGTCCCCACATCTGCTCTAACTCGCCCAAGCAGTCAATCCAGGTAAATTGAATATGATCTTTAATATTCAGGCAAAGGAGAAATTCTCCACTCGACTCAAGTAAAAAAGCTTCGCCGGTATGTGCCTGTTGAAAGCCTTCTTCTGATAAAAAATGCTCCATTAAAAATTCTTTTTCTACCGGGCCCAGTTCTTCCGAACGAATAAGCACCGAGTCTACTAAAGCTTCAGTTTTCAAGAGATCGTTACTTACCAATGAAATAATTTGCTTACGCTGATCTTCTGAAAGCTTTGCGGGGAATTTGAATTTTTCAATATTGCGGCTTAATGTCGCAGTCGTCGCTAACCAAATCGTATTGTTATTATTGGACCAAGGTTTAGTTTGCCGAATTAGAAACTCATTATGCTTTTTCATTAGGCTCCTCTCCATCCTTTGTCAATTCTTTGATCTGATCGCGCAGCAATGCTGCCTGTTCGTAATCTTCACGTTGCAGAGTTTCTGTTAAAGCTTCATTTAAGGCTAGTAAGCGCAGTGAGGAATTGATGGCAGGTGCCTCTAAAGGGGTACGCCCAATATGCAGCGGGATAGATTTTTTATTAGCGGCTAGTCTGGCCGGAATTTTATTAGAATTAAGCATATCAGCGATTAAAGCCTCGCCAAAAACTTCATAGCAAGTACTGCAACCTAATCTAGACCCAATACGCACCGCGTCCAAGGTTGTCCCGCAATTTCCGCAGGCTAAATTCGCACCACTTTCGCCTACGCCGATCCCTTCTTTTTGGCTTTGTATTCCAAAGAGCCTTTTTTTGAGCTCTGGACAATCAGCACACATACTAATGTGACTGATATTGCCCCCGATAATTTCCGTATAGCGCACGGCAATCGGTTTTTTGCACTCGGTGCATTCAAGGGGGCGTTCGGGTTCTTTATCTGAAAAGAGCTTGTTCTTTTTTTCTGGCATGATGTCTTTCTCTTAGTATGTGGAACGTGTTCCCAACGTTATAATGACCTAAGGAAGGGGCCATCTCTGGGAGTCTAGAATCAAGCCCACTATAAAAAATGAAAAGAATAAATGTAAAGGAGACAAAAAAGAAAAAACAAGAATGAAAAATATGAGGGGTAAGGGAAGGGCGAATGGGTATTATTTAAGTCAATTATAATTTATTAACCTAATAGAAGGCTCTTGGATTAAATTTTTTTATTTAATTTTTAATAAATTTAAAGAGTATAATAAAGAAAATCAACCATGAGGTGATTATGGTTACTAAAAGGAAATCTAAACCAGGAAATCCTATTCTCGAAGATCTTGCTGAGCAAGCCGCTGAAAGATATGAATGGACAAGCGAGCAGGCTTCCCCTTTAAGTCCTCCTCTTTCTGCTTCCGCTAAAAAAGAAAGATTTAAGCAAGAATTAATCACACTGCTTGACGAACAAGAAGAGTCCAAAAGAATTGAAGAGGGCATGCGACTTATTTTTACGCAGTTGAAAATTAATCCCTTAGGCAAAGTATGCTTAGATGAACTCGCAAAGTCGGCGAATCAACTGCTTGATGATAGTTTTGATTTACTAGAAAAATTACCTGCTTTCATCAAAAATTCTAAAAGCCAGCGAACCCTCAATCAAGTACAAGATGAGCAATTCACTCCACTTTCATTGGCCCACCAGCTTGGCATTTCACATAATACCCTCAAAACGATCTATGAAATTGGAAACGAGCTTTTCATTCACAAACAGTATGATGAGGCCCTCAATCTATTTCAAGCATTTGTACATTTAAATAACGCCTCTTATGAAGCTTGGGTGGCTTTGGGAATTTGCTTCCAGCAGAAAGAAAAATTTTATCATGCGATCAACGCCTATACAATGGCAAGCTTGTTATCTCCCGCCGAGGTTCTACCCTACCTGTACAGCTGTGAATGTTTTATAGCATTAAAAAATTATGAACAGGCCAAAGGCTGTTTGGAGTTAGCTGAACATTTTAAGAAAAAACACCACCTTACAACACACGCAGACTTGCTAAAAAAACTGCATAAACAAGTGCAAGACAAATAAACAAAGGAGAATTTGTATGGGTGACTTTTCACTCCCACATGTCTCTCACATTCAAAGTGCTGGAAATATACATGCACATCACCCCTCTGAGGGATCCACCGAAGTCAAGTCGTTTCCGCCTTATGCAGATAGTTCTCATCAAGAAGTCAATCTTGAAATTAATGAACGCGCTTTAGATGAGGCTTTAGCACATGCTCCTCACGCTGAATTACATCGAGAAGTGTTGTCAGCAAATCATCAACTGCAGTCCACGGCTAAAGCTGTTGGAAATTCTATCTTGCATAGCTTTGGACGTCCAGGGGCCTTTATCGCAGGGATGACAGTCGCCGCAGCCACAAAAGTGATTACTTTCTCTAGCTGCCTAGCGACAGGTGGAGCATCAGGCTTAATTATGATTCCAGCTGCGGGAATTAAAGCGATGAAAATCAACGAACATACCCTACAGGAGCTAGAGCAAGAGATTGAGTATATAAAAGCCCAGATTACAAAACTTGAGGTTGATATGGCTAAGGATGAAAGTAAAGTAGACGAGGTCTCCTTTCCTGAAGTCCTAGAAGAAAAAATGAAAAAAGCAGAGGATTATAAAAATAAGCTTCAAAAAGAAATAGAATCAGCAGAAGTGAAAAAGGAAAAATTGCTGGCGAAAATGGAACTGAAAAAAACAAGCGAATGGAATACCACAGCTGGCAAAATACGCATTTTCCATAACGCAGGAATGAAGTCGGCGCGCCTGCTGGAACCTGTATCAGATAAGCTCATTGCTTACGCTTTGGGCAAACCAAACGAAAAGCTCAATCGATTAAATGCAAAAGTTGATGATGTATTAGGCAAAAAAGGTACGGCAATTGGCGTTGCAACAGGCTCTGTCATTTCAACAACTGGTCTTGGCATTGCGGGAATAGTGGGGATTGCGGGAATAGTGGGGGTCGTGCTTGGCTCAATTGTTGCAATAGGTTCCGGAGCAGCGAATAGATAGAACAGGGGGATTTTTATGGTGTATAGTTCATCTAATGTCTTTCCGCCTGATGGGCCCCCCATTGGAAACGTTGGCGGCTTATCTCAACAAACTCAAGTACGCACAGAAATAGGTAAAATTCCAGTTCTGCCTCCTTATCCCGACTCTTCTAACCCCATCGATTTTGGCGCTAATCTCAGCCAACTGGCTGAGGCTGTAGACCAGACACAATATAAAACACCGCACAAAGAAGTCGCCGCCGCTATTAGCGACAACACCGCGGCCATGAAGTCTACCTCCGCTTCTATCGCAAGAGGCTTCGGTCGTCCAGGAGCCTTTATTGCAGGATTGGCAGCGGCGGCTGTTACCAAGGTTGTCACTTTTTCCAGTTGCCTCGCTGCCGGAGGAACGATCGGATTAATAGCGATCCCTGTATCCATGTATAAATTTTGGACTCGACTGGATGAAGGACATATGAAAAGGTGTGATAAGGAAATTGCGACATTGGAAGCGCGCCTGAAAGCTGTTGAACTCAACTTAGACAAAATGAAATCTAGAATCGCGCAAGCTCCTCGTCCAGAACTCCTCAAACGCTCGATTAAAGCCTCTAAAAAAGGTAAAAAAGGGGTCGAGAAACAATTAATAGAGGCTAACAAGCGCAAACAAAAACTTATTCAAGGAATGGAGAGACAGGCAATCCGAGATAAAACAGATTGGGGCTCTGCCAAAGGTCGCATACGCCTTTTCCATCAGGCAGGCATGACCAGCGCGCAATTTTTAGAGCCTCTCTCGACAAAACTGTTTGAATACGCCTTAGGAAAACCAAATCCAAAACTTAAGGCCTTAAATGAAAAAGTCGATGCAGCTTTAGGCAAAGGAGGGACAGCTCTTGGAGTAGGAGCTGGAGGAGCCATCACCACCACAGGTATCGGCATTGTCGGAGTCGTCGCCGCAGTACTCACTGCTGCAGGGGGCGCCCTGTTCATGGGTGGAAAGACAGTCGTTAATCTCATGGATGAAGAAGGAGATTAGTTCAACTAAACATCAGGGAATTTTTCTTTGTATATTTTTTTATTTTCTTCAGTCGATTTGCTAGGATCCCATAAAAAGAGATCTGTAGTTCCTTCATTGAGAGCTCGTTCGTAAAAAAGAGTTTCGAAATCCATATAAGCCGTCAATTCTTCCCCGCTAAGATAAGCCTGAGTAGGACGAAAGCTGTCTTTGTCGGCAGGCTTCATGATGATATTTTCAAGATATATTTCTAATCTCCCAACCGGTTTGTAATGCATTAAGCGGTTAATTTTATCCAGCATATATTTCTCTTCCAGGGAACCATCTTTGATTGTTAGATTTGCAACACGCAAATTTAACTCGCTAGGATAAGCGTAAGTTCCTTCCCAAGTGCCGTCCTTATTTCGCCTTAAATATTCTCCGGTTACTTCGATCTTCGAAGATTTTAGATAGCAGAATAGCAGAGACCCATCATCACCTCTCATCACAGGTGCTTTAAGATCTTTCCTTGTAATTTGACCAGTAAAGCCCTCGATTTTTGGAAAGCTAAGCACTTGATCAACACCCCCTAAGGCGTCTACCATTTGCGGCGTAAAGAGCTCCACAACAGCTTTCTTCTCTTTATCGAGCTCCGTCTCCACTGAAGGTTCTTTTTCTACTGGGGTCTTTTCCTTAGGAGGCTTTTGCTGGGAATCATTTTTTACTTCCGCTTTTTTCTCCTCTTTTGGAGGAACTTTCGCGGGAGCGTTCTCTTTTAAGCACGAAATTTTGTCTACCGTGGCGAGAAGGGCAGTCACTTTTTGCCCCTTAGATCCTCCATTCTTTTTGATAATTACACATAAATTATTGAGTGCATTTATCAATGATTTTTTTTCTTGTTCAGTGATGTCATTCTTAAGACCTGTTGCATTTTGCAGAATATGGAGACAGACTTTATCTAAATTGCGATTTCGCGAAATAAGTGTGCAAGTGATAAGATGGACAAACCAACAAATTAGATTTGAAGCGCGTGATCTTTTCTCTACAATTTTAAGAGAGCTGGTGTTCGCATTCAAGCTCACACATTTTTTATTTGGATCTAGTTGTGAAAGAACCTGAATTCCACTGGTCAGTTGTGGGGAAAATGGCATAAAAAACCTTCGCCGAAATGGGTTGAATCGTGTGATTTTTAAATCTTACCATTCAAACTTACGGACCTAATTTTATTGTTATAGTTGTTGTTCTTATAAAATTAATTGGTTGTATTATAGAATAAAAGGCTTTTACTTCAAATATTTATTGCCAGTTGAATGATGATTGCCTAGAAAGTTGCCAGTAGTCGGCTTATGCCTTTACCTGTTCAATCCTATACGCATAATTTCAAAATTTCGGACAGCTTATTCCTTGCTCTAAAAATTTAGAATCAACTACCGATAATGAGCGGTTTCGAATGCTTTATTTTTAATATACTGAGCCCATCATCTGTTGCGGCAGCACGATGAGCCGATACCAAATGATTTGGATAGCGACCTTTCACTAATTTCTTTTTTCTTAGTTTTTAAACAGCCTCATTTGCTACTTCGCGAAGCTGCATACTGTCTAGGACACTAACTTCATCTAAAGAGGGGTTTTGATTTCAATCAAAACGCAACTGTAATTCGGATTATTTTTTGCTAAATTTGCTTTGAGATACTTTTTCCGACTTCTAGAATTGTTTTTGATGGAGATAGAATGGGTGCAAGCAGTCGATTTACGTAGTCCACGCTAAAATAAAAAAAGCTAAAACCCGAAAGTTTTAGCTTAAATTTTACAGCGCACTGGGCGCTAAAGAATGAGTCTTGATGGACTCGAACCATCGACTCCCTCATTAAAAGTGAGGTGCTCTACCAACTGAGCTAAAGACTCTAATTGACCCCAAGGGGATTCGAACCCCTGTTATCGGAATGAAAATCCGGTGTCCTAGACCTGACTAGACGATGGGGCCAGATCCTTTAAGTTAGGGTGTTCTACTTATCGATCACTGCCGAACTTAAAGTAAGCTATCTTACAAAACAGCTATATTTTTCCGCAATAGTTAAATCGTGGAAATTTCTTTTTCTTTTTTTGCCGCCATCTCATCGGCCAATTTGCAATACTTATCTGTCAGATCTTGGATCTCTTTTTCAAATTTTTTCATCAAATCTTCTGGAAGATCGCCAGCAGCCTTTTGTTTACGCACATGCTCATTTGCATCACGTCTTAGGTTGCGTAAAGTCACCTTACCTTCTTCTTTCCTTTTATGGCAAAGCTTTACCATCTCCTTGCGCAAAGATTCATCCATTGGCGGAATTTTGATCCGGACTGCGTTGCCATCTACGATGGGCATAAAGCCTAGATTGGCTTTTTCAATCGATTTACCAATAGCTCCTACAATCCCTGAATCGAAAGGGGAAATCAATAATTGACGGCTTTCGGGACTATTGATCGAAGCAACGTCTTTCAAACGCATCTGGCTGCCATAGACTTCAACCATGATTCCATCAAGCATCGCAGGATTGGCTTGGCCGGTGCGGATACCATTTAAGTCTTTTTTCAGATGCTCTAAAGCTGCATCCATCTTCTCTTTTGTTTGCTTAACAATACTCATTGACAATGCTCCTTACTTAATTTCCTTCAACGTACGTGCCTTTTTCGATTAAGGAAACGATATTAATTTCTCCACATTCTAGCAGTTTCATATTAAAAACAAGAATGGGAATGTGATTATTTCGACACAAAGCGATAGAAGTAGAATCCATGACTTCCAGTTTTTCTGCAAGAATCTGCGAATAACTCAATTTGGAATATTTCATGGCATCGGGATTTTTGATTGGATCTTTATTGTAAATCCCATCGACTTTGGTTGCCTTGAGAAGGATATCAGCTTGAATTTCACTCGCTCTTAAGGCCGCAGCGGTATCTGTGGTAAAATAAGGGTTCCCTGTCCCTCCGACAAAAATCAACACTTTGCCAGCGCTTAGCTGCGTGGTCGCATCATGCCAACGATAAGAAGAAGCCATTTGCGGACATTCAATCGCCGACATCACCTGCGAAGCACAGCCGACAGCATTTAAAGCTTGCTGCAAAACAATGCCATTCATCAGGGTAGCTAACATCCCGACATGATCCGATGGGGTTCTTGCAAGACCCGTTTCTTTGAGGCGGATGCCCCGAAAAATATTCCCGCCGCCAATGACAACTGCTAATTCATGCTGATTGTCTTGAATTTTTTTTAAAGAGTGGGCCACGGCCAGGCAAGCATCGTAGTCAATGCCAAATTTTTGAGGACCGATTAAAATTTCTCCCGAAAGTTTTAAAAGGATGCGTTTGTGGGCCATTCGAGGGTGTGTCATTTTAAATATTCCGTTAAACTCAGGATGTTTGTAATGCAAGGGGTCTATTTAAAGAGTAAAGCTTCGTTTGAGAAATTTGCAAGAACCAGTTAGAATTTATACGCAATGAAACTCGAAAAATAAAAATCCCGGTCCATTGAATAACTTTCTGTATAAATTTTACCCCAGGTGTCTATGGAAAATTCTACTCTCATTCATCCATTTGAACTCGAGCCTCGCTGGCAAGCTGCTTTACAGGAAGAATTTAAGCAAAATTATCTGATCGATTTGGCCGTCTTCTTAGACAAAGAACGCGCCCAAGGCATCTCAGTTTTTCCTCCTAAAAATCTTATTTTCAATGCCCTTTGGAATACTCCCTTAGACAAGGTAAAAGTGGTGATCATTGGGCAAGATCCCTACCATGGTCCTGGCCAAGCCCATGGATTAAGCTTTAGCGTTCCCGTTGGCATTCCCCAACCCCCATCTCTAAAAAATATTTTTAAAGAAATAGCCGAAGATCTCTCACTGCCAGCTCCTTCGCATGGCTGTTTGCTTTCTTGGGCCAAGCAAGGTGTATTGCTCTTAAATACAACTTTGACAGTACGGCAAGGAGAACCGATGTCGCACGAAGGCAAAGGCTGGGAAAAATTTACGGACGCAATCGTTAAATCCCTCATGGAACAACAAAAACCGATGGTTTTTCTTTTATGGGGAAAGCATGCCCAAAAAAAATGGGAAACCTTTAAGGCCTTATATAATGCCAAACAACATCTCATCTTAACAGCTGCCCATCCCTCTCCTTTTTCGGCCCATCAAGGCTTTTTTGGGTGCCGCCATTTTTCTAAAGCAAATACATGGTTGCAAAAGCACAATTTAACGCCAATTGATTGGAAGATCTGCTGAATCATTCCCTTTTTAATCGAAATCGTGTAGAATGGATTTTTTAATTGGGAGATTATTGCATGTCTTTTTCACCAGAGTTGCCTGCTTCAGTACGCCATCTCATCTTTCGAGAGCGAGATATTTATTTAGTAGGAACCGCGCATATTTCAGCCCAAAGTGTTCAAGATGTGCGCGATACCATTGAAAAGATTCATCCAGATACAGTGTGCATTGAATTATGCCCTTCCCGTTATCAGTCTTTAAACGACCAAGATGCCTGGAAAAAAATGGATCTGTTTGAGGTTGTGCGCAAAGGCAAAGCCCTATACCTCCTCAGCCATTTAATCATGAGCGGCTTCTATCAAAAAATCGGCAAACAAATTGGCGTCAAGCCGGGAGCCGAAATGCTCGAAGGCGCGCTTCTCGCTAAAGAGACCCATGCGCATTTAGAACTAATTGACCGACCTATCGAAATCACACTCAAGCGTTTATGGCGCAGCCTAGGATTTTGGGATAAAATTAAAGTGGCCTCTCAACTAATGAGCGGATTTTTTATTACAGACGAAATCGATGAAAACACCATTGAAGAGTTGAAAAATCCCGAAAACTTAGAAGGCGCTTTAGATACCTTTGCCAAAAGTTTTCCAAAGGCCAAAGAAAAAGTGATTGATGAAAGGGATCTTTATTTAGCTGAAAAGATTAAACAATCGCAAGGCAATCGACTTGTTGTTGTAGTCGGTGCAGGACATATTCCCGGAATTGTCTCCCACATCGGTGAAGATATCTCACTCGAAACTCTAGAGCATGTACCGCCGGCCTCCAAATGGCCGACTTATTTCAAATGGGCTTTTTCTCTAGTGTTAGTCAGCCTCGTATTTTACGGATTTTTCTCAGGAGCAACCGAAAAGTCTTTAAATTCGATTTATCTTTGGATTGCTAGCCATGCAATTTTGGCTGGTGCCGGCACGGCTTTAGCTTTCGGCCACCCCTTGGCTATTGTTGCTTCTTCTTTAGCCGCTCCATTGACAAGTTTGAACCCTATGGTCGCTGCCGGCTGGGTCGCTGGCCTGGTGCAAGCCTGGGTCAAAAAACCCACTGTGGCCGACCTTGAAAACGTCCCTTTATCGATTACGACTTTCCAGGGATTTTGGATTAACCCCGTGACCCGCATTTTACTAGTTGTCATTTTGGCCAACTTGGGGAGTTCTCTTGGAACTTTTATCACTAGTGCTTGGATTCTTTCACATTCCATCTGAAAATCTCTTTTTTTGAATCTTTAAAAATGGGATAACTCAAAAAAAGACATGGAAAGGAGACCATTATGCCTGAATTGCGCCACTTCAAAAAAATTCTCAACGCCTTAATATTACTTTCCTTTTTTCAAACTCCAGCTCTCTTTGCTGCGTGCAAGTTGTGTGAAAAAATTCGAGAAGAAAATGCTAAAAAAGTTAATCCTTATGAATACTATGAGGACTACTTAGAAGATCAAAAAAAGGCTAAGGCAGAAGAAATTGATTTTTCAGATCAGGATGATTCTAACGCTGAAACTTCAGGATAATATATGATCGCACTCTCTGTATTCATCCTCTGCTATCTTTTCTTTATCCTAGCGCCGCGCTATAAAGCTGTAACTGGGCTCATTGGTGCTTTGGTCTTGATTTTGCTGCGCGAAGTCACCTGGAGGACAGCTCTCTGGGAATTCGTCAACTGGAATGTGGTCGGGCTATTTTTTGGAACACTTGTGCTGGCTGAACTTTTTTTATTATCTCGAGTTCCGGCCGTTTTATCTGAATGGCTCGTCGATCGTTCCAAAAATGTACAAACAGCCTTAATGAGTATCTACGTGCTGGCAAGCATTATCTCGATGTTTGTCGAAAATGTCGCCGTCGTCCTTCTTGTCGGACCCGTCGCCATGAGTTTATGCAAAAAACTCAATATCCCCCCCTTTAAGCCCATGGTCCTATTAGCCATGTTTTCAAATTTGCAAGGAACCGCCACACTCATCGGCGACCCCCCTAGCATGCTGATGGGTGGATATCTAAAAATGAATTTCAATGACTTTTTTATCTATCAAGGACGTCTCAGCGTTTTCTTTATTGTGCAGATCGGTGCCATTTTTGCGTTGGCCTACGCCTGGTTTTTAATGCGCGGAGAGCAAAAAAAAATCAAACTCATCCCTGTGGAAAAAATCCGTTCGTGGGTTCCTTCCTTTCTATTAGTTCTTTTAATCTTTCTTTTAGCCGCGGGTTCATTCGTCGACCCCGAAGTGAGTTGGCTTGCAGGCACAGCTGCCATGGTGCTGGCTTTTATCGGATGCGTTTGGCAGTTCATAAGCGCTAAATGGATCTCTACACAAAGTTTGCTGCGGAGCATGGATTGGAAAACCACATTCTTTTTTATTTCGCTCTTTATTTTAGTCGGCAGCCTGCAACAAGCGGGATGGATGGACGCTGCCGCTAGCGGCCTCTCAAGCTTTTTTGGGAATAATCTCTTGATCTTATTTATAGCGATCATTGGATTATCCATTTTAGTCTCAGCTTTTGTGGACAACGTTCCCTTTTTGCTGGCAGCCATCCCGATTGTTGCGGATATCGCACGCTTGAATCACACTCCGATTCCACTTTTAATGTTTGCATTATTGATTGGAACATGCCTAGGAGGAAACATTACTCCGATAGGGGCCTCAGCCAATATTGTTGCCGTTAGCCTGCTTGAGAAAGAAAACGACTTCGTCACTTATAAGCGTTATTTACCTATTGGCTTGGCCTTTACTGCCTGTGCTGTCATTCCGGCATCTTTAGCCCTTTGGATGATTTGGAACTAAATAATGGACACAGAATTATTTAAAAAAATTCGGCGCATTCAAATTCAAACCACGCATCTTGCCGAAGATATTTTAGCAGGTGCCTACCATTCGGCCTTTAAGGGCAAGGGAATGGAGTTTGAGGAAGTCCGCGAGTATCAACCAGGAGATGAAGTGCGCCATATCGACTGGAATGTGACCGCGCGCATGAATCATCCCTTTGTAAAAAATTTCAAAGAAGAGCGCGAAATGACCATTGTGCTACTGGTCGACATCTCCTCTTCCACCCGTTTTGGCAGCCAAAGCCTTCTCAAAAAAGAGTTAATCGCAGAGATTGGCGCCGTGTTGGCCTTTTCAGCCATTAAAAACCAGGACCGCGTGGGGCTTATTCTGTTTTCAGATCAAATTGAACTCTATTTAGCACCCAAAAAAGGCACAAGACATGTTTTACGCGTAGTCAGGGAGTTGTTGGCATTTTCGCCTCAGCATCATGGAACTGATCTGAATGCCGCTTTAGCTTTTTTTGGCAAAGTTCAGCAACGCACGGCCATTTGCTTCCTTCTATCTGATTTTTTGACTGAAGGTTATGAACATCAAGTCAAACTCATTTCGAAAGCGCATGACTTGATCTCTATCGCCGTGCGTGATCCTTTCGAGCAAAGTTTCCCCCCTTTAGGCTTGCTAAACTTGCATGACCTCGAACAAAATACAACCTCTTGCATCGATACCAATAAAGCTCCTGGCCATTTCCAGCAAACGGCTAAGAAAAACTTCGAGGAAGTACAACATGCCATGAAAGCCGCGGGTGGCGATTTTGTAGAAATTCAGACGGGCCAGCCTTATGTTCCCGTTCTGAGAAAATTCTTTAAGATAAGAGCCATGAAACGATGACATTCTTTACATTTGCAGTTTGGATGGTATTATTTTCCGGGGCATATGCCGAAGATCAAATCTTCACAGCCCGTGTGGAAGTGGCTTCTCCACGTCTTTACTTAGACCAGCCATTAGACATTCAGCTCCATTTAATCTATCCAGCAGGTTACCATACCGATCCTAATACCTTGATTGCGCATTTACTGCGTAATTCAAGTTTCAATCCCTTTGCTTTTAGCTTAAGGCGTCTTCCGACAGCTTCCAAAACTACGACTGATGGCCTGATTAAAGAAACGCTGACTTTTCCTTTACAACCTGAAATTCCAGGGACTCATAATCTCTCTTTTTTTACCGTCCCTCTCCTACCTGATGATCCCTCTAAAAATTCTGTGAAATCCTTGACTACGGATCTTTTTGCCATTGAAGTCATCTCCCCCCTCTCATCCTTAACTGAGATCACTCCCATGCCTCCATTAGATCTTTCTCCACAGCTACCCGTAGCTCTTTCTTCTAAAAATAGAAGAAAAATTAAGGCAATTCTCGATTCTTCAGATGCACTCACAGTAGCCCAAGCACGCCTCTCTGAACGAACCTTTCCTTGGGAAAAAATCGGCACAGCATTTTTAGGAATCTTGCTAGGATTGATTGTGTGGATGATTCTTAAAGAAAGCAAAACAGAGCCTTTACGCCGCCTAAAACTGGCCAGTAATTCAATCCAGGCCTTGCAAACTCTCAAGCACTCTCAGCTACTTGAAAGTAAGCATTTCGCGCTTTTCATCGAGCAATTAGATGGAATTCTCAAGCAACACTTGCAAGAGCAAAAGGGGATGCAAGCCAGAGCCTTGACAACAGCTGAACTACTGCCTTACCTAACTTCATCGGAAATTAAGCAATTTTTCCTCAAAACCGATCAAATTAAATTTGCTGGCTATACACCCACCCTGGAAGAATGCCAAGAAGCGGAAAATTTCGTGCGGCATTACTTGCAAAGAAATGGGTAAAACCATCAGATGTTAATAAATGCTATTTTAGTAATTAGAAAGATAGCCTTCCGTTAAAATTTTTGGTTATATTGGCTAATCATCAGACTCGTGCTTTTCTCTATTTTAGATAATTACTCTCACTTATACTCTTGATTGTTATTTAAGCGATTCAGTGAAAGTTATATCCGTTTGATATTAAAAATTACATGTAGAGAGTATTATGCAGTTACCTGAAATAAATCATAGTTCAGCTCCCCCACCTTACTTAGAACCCCCTGTTAATCTACATCCAAGGGCTATCTCATCTGAATTCTTCCGCAGGCATTTGCCTCAGACAATTTCCTCATGTGGTTCATCTAAACCTTGTGTTGCGTTAGCTTCAGGAGAGGTCCAGGTAAGGTTTGGAGAAAAAAGAAAAAAAATAACAGTTGAGGATAAAGACACAGCCGAAAAGAAATTTACTAAACGTAGAAAAAGCAACCCAGAAGACGATCCAGAAAAGGAAAATGGCACACTACCTAGCTATAGAGAACTCACGGCGTCGGAATTAACCTCAGAGACATTCACGCTAGCTAAAGGCACCAGTCTTGAAAAAATTTTTGTTAATGAAAATTTTCATGGTCAAGGAACTCATGCCTTAAAGAATGGAGCCCGCTATGAAGGAGACATGTTTAATGGACTGCCGCATGGGAAAGGAAAAGCAATCTCACCAGATAGAGCTTATTATAAAGGAGACTTTGCTAATGGGCGCGCCCATGGCCAAGGAAAATTAACTTTATTCAATGGGACCACTTATAAAGGGAATTTTGCTAATGGATTGCAACATGGCACAGGGAAAATTACTTTCTCCGATGGAACTATTTATAAAGGAAACTTTGTTGGGGGGCTCCGCCATGGCAAGGGAAAGCAAATCGCACGTGATGGAGCCGTTTATAAAGGAGACTTTGCCAATGGGTGCGCACATGGTCAAGGCAAGCTTACCTTGCCGAACGGAAGCATTTATGAAGGAGATTTTTCGAATGGTCTCCGACATGGCAGAGGTCATCAAACGACATCTGACGGCCAAAGATATGAAGGAGAATTTTTGAATGGACTCCCATTCAAGATCACTAAGATAGCTTAAGATTACTTGCGTCGACAAACATAAAGTCATGAATCTAGGAAGGGGAATTTGCTGAATGTATGAGCAAATTTATCTTATTTTTTTATACAAACTTCAAAGATAAACTCTCTTTTTGACCTTTTAATTAACGTAAATGTATTGCAATTATTTTACAAAAGAGATATTTTATTTAACTATAGTAAAATTTAATATATGTAAGAAGGTCATTATTTATGCACACCTCATCCGCCCTTTTCGATCCTATTATTCCTCCCGAAAAAGCTCTCGAATATGAAAAAGGCTGGATTCTCCTGCAAAAAAAATGGAAAAGCAGACAGGCTTTCAAAAAAATTGAAAAAACCGTGGGACTCGATCTTCTAAAGCTTTCTGGTGAAAATCTAGCGCGTTTAAGAAGAGAAGTCGTGGGTTCAACACCCTTTAAGGGGACACATCTTCCCTCTAAAAAAATGAATGGCTCTCCCCTATCCTCATTATCCCCCCAAGAAGAACTTTTTTTTAATCTATTTTGTGAAAAAATAGATTTTACGTTTACCCATGGCACATTCCCAGCCAATTATTCCAAACTAAACTATGAAAAAATCATATTGTCTTATGATGAATTGAGACGCAAAGGAAACGCCGCTAAAGGTTTAGCTGCAGCTACAGATGTGGCTTTAGGCAATACTGAAATGGTTTATGGCGTACTCGGCACCCCTGGCTCCAAGTTTCCCATATTAGGATGCCGACGGGATGCCTTCATTTTTAATGTCAGTGCTCTTTTGAAAGAAACAGTCGTAAAGCCTTTTATGACTAGGCTCAGCGACTGGTTCTGGTTTGAAAGTGAAAGAGAACTCGATCCTTGTCTTTTAGGAACCACTCTCAGGCGTATTGTTCATTGTAAAATGGCTCATGAAAGGATAAAGATCTATATTTATGAACATCAAAATGGAGAACGCGAATCATTTGTGGTACGAAGAGGCGATGAAGAGTTTGCAGGACACTCTTTTGCGCCTGCGATCGCCCTCATGATGATTAAAGAATTACGCATTATTCAAAAAGGCGATCCTGCGTTTTACGAGCAAATTTTTAATCAATTTTCGCCTAAACTCGACAATTCCGCTGAAATACAAAAGCAACGCAAGCAGGTCCTAACCGATCTTTTTCATACCCTCTATTCACCCGAATCCACCGTTCCCACAAGTCTAAAATTAGGCATGGAAGGGCATGATTATTTTTCTTCCATAGGTTTTTCAAGGAAAACAAATGAAATTCACACCCTTCATGAATTTCTGAAACAAGGGAATTTAGCCGGGATTAAGAATGTTTTAGAAGAAAATCCAGAACTGATTGATGCTAAAATGCAGGGACAGACCCCCTTAATGAAGGCTGCAGGAGCGGGTCAGGCAGAAATTGTTGCTTTTCTTTTAGCAAATAAGGCAGACCCTTATGTCAAAGCAAGTCATGATAACATGACAGCGCTTGCTTTTGCCATTTTAGGATCAAATGTAGAAGTGGTAGAACTCCTCCTAAAGCACGCTAAAAAGAATGTCAATGATCTCATTGCCCCAATTACAAACGACATGGAAGCTCATCGCTGGAAACGCTATCATACCCCCCTCATGCTAGCCGGTCAAGTCGGCAATCAAGCCATTATCAAGCTTCTACTAGAGGCCGGGGCCCGCCCCAGAAAACAACATGTTGTGATCGCCATTCCCATGTATCAGAATCAGAAAGACCGATTTTTTTTGTTAGGCCAAAAATGCTATAAAGACAAATATGGGGATTTAAAGGCTTATGGGGATATGGTGCTTCCAGGATGTCTTAAAGAAGAAATTATCCAAGACCCTGTTATAGCAGCGCAACGCAACCTTCAATTTCTTACTTCCCTTGATTCAGAAAACACTTTGACCTCGTTGGTTTATTCTAAAGATAAACTTGGCGATAACCCAGGGATTCAATATCAAACTGATTTTGTCCTTGTAGATTATCAAGCAAGGCAACCAATCCCCCTTTCAAGAGGACATATTCTCAATTTAAAATGGGTAGATGCATCATCTCAAACTGCCTTAGAGAAAGTTGGAGTAAAGCCAAGCAACAAAATAATCCTAAACACGCTTATTGCGTCTTCTGCTCAGCTTGCTACCGATCAACTTGAATTCCACCTTTATTTAGAAACTGAAGGCGTTGACCTCCTCCATCAAGCCATAAGAAAAAATGATATGAAAAAGATGAAGTGGTTAATTAGCCAATCAGTCCCTATTGAAGGCAAAATAGACATGTATTCGGTAGAAAAGGGATACGAAGGCCGCTATACCCCTTTAATGACAGCTATGGCTCTCGGTAATCAAAAGGCCGTTAAAATATTGTTAATGAGTGGAGCAAACCCAAATACAGCAGTTAGAAAAGAGAAAGTCTGGGATTTTGCTTTAAAAAATAAAAACAAAGCAATAATGACACAACTTCTTCATACTCCCTCTTTTTCTAACTCCAGTCTCCTTAAAGATCTTATCAAGCAGGATGACAAGCAAACAATTAAGTTCGTTTTCCAGCAAATCATAAATTTGAATTCCTTAAATTTAGACGGAACACTTTCTTACTTAATGAGCGAGGACAATCAATTTCTTTTTGAAGCCTTTTTAGCGAGAAAGCCAGAAAATAAAAAAATTCTGTTCGAAAGTGGATGTATTGCCGCGCGAAACAACCAAGTAAAAACTTTAACGACACTATTCCCCCTTCTTTCCGATTGGTCAAGGCATCCTACGAGTTATCCACATACATCACCCTTACATGAGGCCTGTCAAGCTAATGCAACAGAGGCTGCCCTGTTGCTGATCAAACTAGGAGGGGGAAACAATCTATCAAAAGGTTCTGAGGGTAAAACCCCTTTGGAATATGCTATAGAAAAAGAAAATAACGAGATTATCGCCTGCATCAATCAGACTTTGCCCTATCAAGTGATGAGCAAATGCGGCATCCAGCTCAGGGAAACATATATCTACTGGGTTTCGTTCTTTAATAAAGAAGATGCCTGGAAATTTTATCGCCAGCTTAGAAGTGAAGGATATGAATGTGACCGCCCTGATTCCCACTTAACAGTGTATATATCTGAAAAAACTCTAAGCGATTTTGTAAAGGGAATTCCTGCTAAAGATCAATTAAAGCAACAGGCAACTGAGGAAATGTTTAGCTGTGCAAAAGAGATTTTTAAAGCAACACCAATAAAAATTGAAAAAGGATATCGAAGCGTCAACTGGGAACTATTTTTTGACACCGAAGTCAAGGTTGAGGAGTTAGCCAAAACGTATAAAGAGGCTTTTCCTCTCAGAATCCAACCAAAGTTTTGCAAAGAAGATAATTCGATTCAGCTCAGTGATTTAGCTCCCCTGAAACGCACGCAAAGAGCAGGTAAACCTATTCCTTCACTCAACTTTGAGCGTAAAATCCTCGAAAATCATCTACCTAGAAAAGAGGCGTTATCTGTCGATAAAATTAAAAAATTAAGCAAAGAACTTTCTACTATTATTGATAAAATTTTTCAGATTGAGAATTCCCAAAAAAATAATTTATAAATTCCTGTTCCGAATGAGAAAACCTGAAAAAGAAGGACCGGGAAAAATCGCACTTTCCGCAGATCAATCTGGGAAATTTTTAAAGATCATCTCCCCACTCAAGTTTTTTGGCTCGCGTATAGAGTTCCTTATCTTTGCGCGAGACGATTCTTTTTTCAATCCCTTGCGGGGTGCATAAGCGAAAATGCATATGCCCAGATCTTTTTAAAGGATATTCTAAGATTCTACTCGCTGAAGCTGTGGAAGGATTTTTAGCAAATACACAGTATGAAAATTTTTCATCTTCATAACCTAATGTCGCATCTTTGCATTCACGATGCATTTTAGAACGTTCGATCCGTTTTGTAAAATGGCACCAATCTCCCTGTGGCATAGGACAGGCATTAGAATGGGGGCAAGGAAGAACGAGTGACCCCCCAAGCTTAAGGATGTCCTCTCTAGCTTGTAGAATATGTGAAAACCCTCTTTGCGAACCAGGTTCAACAATAATTAAGTATTTCTGAGTTGAGTGCCAGCTTTTGGCTAGAATGTCTTTAAAATCATTCAATTCCCCAAGCACATAGGAAAGAACGACAAGATCATGTGAATCGGGTTCAAATTGATTGAGATCTTGCTCCTTCCATACAGCCTGCTGTAATGCCGCATGCGTGGAATGGTTAGCCAAGCGCTGTCCTAGTTGGATGAGATCTCCATCCTGTTCAATTAACGTTACTTTTTGAATTTCAGGGAAACGGGAACACCCCATCCAAGATGCCGTGCCGGGTCCTGCTCCTAAATCCAAAAGTGAATCGATTTGCAGGGAAGTGATTTTCAAGGCCAATTTTTCTAAAATGAGATCCAACACACCAGAAGTAGCAGGCATGCGTGTGAGGATATAAGAGATTTTTTTTTCAGAAGAATCCATCCATCGTTCTTGCTTCTTGGCAATCTGCTGACGCTGGGCATCATCGCGATAACGGTTAGAGAGATTTTCTCGCGCCTTTTTTAGATCAGCAATAGAATAATTTTGGGTTTCTATCGCTATGGCTTCTTTCAGTAAATTGAACATTATAAATTGTTTACTTTTTTGAGGTTGATTGCTTTTTGATTTTTTCTAAAACTATATTAACATTCTGATAATTAAAAATTAATAAGAATATGACTGAAACGTCTGATGGTTAAATCAATATAAATGCTGTTACTATTCCCATAAAGTAATTTCCTCAAAATATTCTTTTAAAACATTGATAGGCCAGAGAGCCCTGGCATCTCTCATCCGCTAGAATGAACGTGGATTTTGAAAGACTTCAGAGAGAAAGTTTAGGAATACCCCAGGAAAAAAGGATACCATCCCCAAAATTACAAAGGAAGCACAGCCTAAAGTAACCGCAGGCCAGGAGCAACTGGGTTTGGCTTCTGTAGAAGCAGGGGTAAACATAGCTCCAATCATACGCAGGTAATAATAAGCAGCCAAGATAGTTGTCAGAAGCGCGGCAATCACCAACCCATAATAACCAGCCTTAAAGGCCACCATAAAGATGTAAAACTTGGCAAAAAATCCTATAAAAGGAGGAATACCAGCTAGCGTCAGCAAGCAAAGGGCAAAAACACACGTTAAAAAGGGAGCACGCTGAAAAAGGCCATTGAGATCTTCTACCATTGCTCCTTGACTGCCTTTATCCAGAAAGGCCAGGATTGAAAAAGCCCCCAATGTTGCGATCGCATACACGACCAGGTAGAGCAGCAACGCTGGCAATGCCTCGTTTCCCCCGGCAGCAAACGGAATGAGCAAAAATCCGGCATGAGAAATTCCAGAATAAGCAAAAAATCGACGTAGCTGGGTTTGCTGCAGAGCCACAAAATTGGCATAAACTAATGTGATAAAGGCCAAAAGGGCCATGGCATGATTCCACAAGGGATTAAAATTAGGCAAAGCTTCTAAAAAGACACGCGCCAGAGCCGCAAAAGCGCCAACTTTAGTGCCAACAGCCATGAAGGCGGTTACTGGGTTGGGTGCACCGTCATAGACATCTGGGGCCCAGATATGAAAGGGCACGATGGCGGCTTTAAAGGCTAAACCGAACGTCAAAAAAACGACGCCGCTTAAAAAAAGGAGTTTATCAGAGGCTATACTTAGATTTTGATACCCCTTAAGCACTCCTGAAAGATGCGTGGTGCCCACTGCGCCATAGATTAAAGCAATTCCATACAAGAGAAAAGCGGCCGCCAACGACCCCATCAAAAAGTACTTGATTGAAGCTTCTTGGGACATTCCCCACTTTTTCATGTAAGCACAAAGGATATAAAGGGCGATGGAGAGGGTTTCGATTCCCAGAAAAAGAGTTAAAAAATCGGCTGCCGAGCCGATAAGAATTAAGCCAAAGAGGGAGCAGAGCAGCAAAAAATAATATTCTCCATGGGTATTCTCAAAGCGTTTGAAAAAGGCTGAGGAAAGACACGCCACCCCAATGCCTATAAGTAAAAAAAATGCGGTAAAAAAACGTCCTAAAGCGTCAAAGCGCACCCAATGGGTTAAGAGGATATTTTGGCTAGATGGTGCCCCATAAAGAGCTAAAAGCGCAACCGCAAGTGTGGCAAGCGTCAGCGGGAATGACCAGCGTTTGGCCAGTTTTTCATGAAAACTTTCCAGCAATAGAATGAGCAACGCTCCGATCAGTACGATCAGTAAAGGGCTCAAAGCCTGCATATCGACTAAGCTTAATCTCACATTCATTTGACATCCCCTTGTTGCACATCAATCGTTTTTTCAGCTGTGGGCACAATTTGCCTTAGGATGGGAGCAGGGTAGAATCCGATCCACAGCATGAGTCCCATTAAAGGCAGAGCAATCAAAAAATCCTTAAATTTGAGATCCTGCCCATTTTTTTGCAAAGTATTCGGATTCTCAAAATAGATTTTTTGCATGAAACGCAACATATAAATGACTGAAAGAATGATATTTAATCCTAAGAAAGCAGTTAGCCATGGCCTTTGTCCAAAAAGGCCAAAGAAAATCATCAGTTCACCCACGAAATTATTCAGACCTGGAAGGGCTACAGAGGCTAATACGAAAAAAAGCGTGACCCAACAGAGTAATGGGAGATACTTAGCCATCCCTCCTGCTGATCCCAAAGAAGTGGATCCCAGACGTTCCTGCAACCATCCGGCGACTAGAAAAAGGGCTGCAATGGTAATGCCATGATTAAATGCTTGTAAAATAGCCCCAGCATGAGTCATTTGATTCCAAATGAAAATTCCGGCCAGCACAAAATTCACGTGCGAAAAACTAGAGTAGGCCAGCAGCCGTTTGTAATCATTCTGAGCCCAAGCATTCAGCCCCCCATAAAAGACACCAGCGATAGCCAAACCAAGCAATAAAGGACTCCATTCTTTCATATATGTGGGGAACAGCTCCAAGGCTATGCGTAAAAAGCCATAAATGCCTGCTTTTGACAGTATAGCCGATAACAGAATGGTTCCCGACACAGGGGCTTCATAATAAGCATCGGGCAACCATGCGTGGAAAGGGAATAAAGGGGTTTTTACAGCAAATGCCAGCAAAAACACCGCACAGATCCATGGCGCATAGGTATGATTCACTAAAAGATCTAAATCAAAAGTCTTGGCAGCTCCAGAAACGTAGATTCCCAGCATCGCGGCAACCATCAAAACCGACCCTGAGATCATGTAGATTAAAAATTGCATAGCAGCACGCTGACGGCCGCTGCCACCCCAGTACACCATCATCACATAGATGGGGATGAGGACAGCTTCAAAAAAGAAAGTAAATAAAACCAAGTCGCGTGCCGTAAAAAGTCCAATCAAGAGCCCTTGCAGCAATAAAATAAGCGCATAAAATACATGCGCATGCGCCAGCGCACTGCTGCGCATGGCCAACAAACTAATGGGAATGATTAACGCCGTTAGGTACAAGAACACCATTGATAACTGATCCATCTTCAAATAAAATTCCACCGAAGCCGCCGAAAACCAGGCATGCTTGACTTCGCTGCCGATCCAGTTGGTATGCCCATAGATTAATAGAGCCAGCGGAATTAAACTTAGAAGGATCGCCAAACATTTTTGATTTCTTTTGGAGATTGACGCAGAGCTCAAAAGCACTAACGCAGCTGCAAAAGGAATAAGAAAAAGGACGAACAAATTAAGCATGTATTGAATCCTTAAAGCAAATAAACAATTAAAAACACCATGCCCCCTACCATCCAAGCGACGTAGGACCGAATCTGGCCGCTTTGCATTTTTTGCAGGCCGCGAGAGACGATTTGCACGCCTTGCGTAAAATCTTTGATCCCAGCTTCGAAGATTTCTGGTTCAGCAAAATGCGAAAGCCATTTGGAGAGAGCTTTTAAAGGTTTCACCAAAATAAAGGCATAGATCTCATCGATATAAAACGCCTTGCGCAAGACCGCAAAGGTGCTGCCTAGAACATTCGTATAGTAGGTATAGATGACTAATGCTAGGAAGATACTAAATGAAATAGCAGTCGTTGCAATCCATGTTTCAGGGGAATCGATCCAACTCTCACTGACCACTTGCTCGGCTTTTGTCAAGCCAATTTCCTTCAGAAAACTTTCTAAGACAGGCATTTTATGGGCAAATGCAAACCCCAGGAATCCACCTGTAACGGATAGAAAGGCTAAAATGATGACGGGAATCAACATCACGCGAGGAGCTTCATGCACTGTCTCGTGCGATTGACGGGGCTTTCCCAGAAAGGTGAGGCTGTGGGCCCGCGCTAAATAAAAGCCTGTCAGAATAGCAGTGATCAATCCTATTGAGAATAGCAAGGTAAATCCCGAGAAAAGTTCTTGCTCCAGGATCAAATCCTTACTAAAGAAAGTCGCCAAAGGAGGAATGCCGGAAAGAGCAAGCACCCCAATGAAAAAGAGCCAACGCGTCACAGGCAGGTTTTTACTTAATCCACCCATTTTATTCATGTCGGTATTCCCATGCATCATATGCAAGACATTTCCGGCTGAAAGAAAGAGGAGGGCTTTGACAAAAGCATGCGTGGTTAGATGAAACATGGCCGAATAAAAAGCTCCGGCACCGCAGGCCAGAAACATATATCCTAACTGACTGATGGTAGAATACGCGAGCACACGTTTTAAATCTATCTGTCCTAAAGCACATAAAGCCGCAAATAAGGCGGTGAAAGCCCCTATCATGCCAATCAGATTCAAAACGACTGGCGCCAAAATAAACAGGCTATGCATGCGCACAATCAGATAGACCCCTGCTGTGACCATGGTGGCCGCATGAATGAGGGCAGAAACTGGTGTAGGACCTTCCATAGCATCTGGGAGCCACACGTGCAAGGGCAGTTGGGCCGATTTTCCAATTGCGCCAATAAAATAAAGCAGGGCAATGAGACTGATGAGGGCTGTACCGGCAGCCAAACCTTGGTTGGCACGCTGCGCAATTTCCATCATGTCACTGGTCCCAAACACATAGAACGTCAAGATGATGCCAAGTAATAGTCCAAGATCGCCGATTCGATTCACCACAAACGCCTTAATAGCCGCTTGAGCTGCTGCAGGGCGTTCATACCAAAATCCAATTAAAAGATAGGAGGCTAAACCAACACCTTCCCATCCCACAAAAAGCAACAGAAGGTTTCCCGCCAACACTAATAACAGCATGGCAAACACAAAGAAGTTTAAAAAGGCAAAATAGCGCGCATAGTCAACATCATGCTCCATATAGCCGATCGAATAGACGTGAATCAAAAACCCTATCCCGGTGATGATGAGAGTCATTAAAAGCGAAAGTGGATCGATGACTAGCGTGAAATTTGTGTCGAGGCCTTGAAGGGGAATCCACTTGTAAAGTGTGACTGCGAGAGGAGTTAGATTTTTATAAGTGTAAATTTCGAGCATGCTCGCAAAGCACAAAAAAGATGCCAGAATAGCGCCACAGCCTATTAATCCCGCCCAACGCCGGCTGATTTTTTGAGAAAATAAAACGAGCAGGAGGAATCCAAGCAAAGGGAGAAATAGCCCGAAGCAGGTCGCATATGGCATTGGTTTACCCTCTCAACAAGTTATATTGGTCGATATCCACGCTCTGCTTAGCCCGAAAGAGATTGATCACTAGCGCAATCCCTACCGCGGCTTCTGCGGCAGCCACCACTAACACAAAAAACACCCACACCAAACCTGTGACATCGCCCCATTTATTAGCAAACGTCACAAAAAGCAAATTGCCGGCATTCAGCATCATTTCAATCGCTAAAAAGAAAATCAAGGTATTGCGAATCGCCAATACGCCAACCATTCCGATGGCAAACATCGCCATACTGATAAAAATCATGAGTGAGGTATCCATTAATTCTCCTTTTTACCAATATAAAGAGCTCCCACTAGCGCAATTAGAAAAATGATCACAATTGCCTCAAAAGGGAAAAAAAAGTTGAGGTATAGAGCCTTGCCTAAACTTTCAACAGTGCCAAACCCTTCAGGTAAGCTCTTGACCGGATGGGTTCCATTGATTTTAAAGCCCATATAAATCAAAGCCAAAAGAAGAGTCCCTGCAGCAGCTTTGATTAATAAAGGAGCACTTTTGGCCTGCTGCTTCGCAATTTCCATGTATGCATCCTGAAATAACACAATAACGAACATAAATATCACCAGGATAGCCCCTGCATAGACTAAGATTTGCATCACCGCGATAAAACTAGCGGATAGCTCGAGATACAAAGCCGCGAGAGAAAGCAGCGTTAATAAAAACGAAAGCGACGCGTAGACTGGTTTAGAAGCTAAAATGACTCCGCACGAAGAGGCAAGCAGCATAAAACCTAAAAACCATTGCACGGGATTGCCAATGAGTGTCATGTTGATTAAATCTCCCTGTTGGGGTCACGGCCGGAATCGCCAGGAGTTTTCTCTGTCAGCATCTCTTTGGTATAGATTAGGGATTGACGATTATCGCTGACGAGATCGAAATCATTGCCAAGCACTATCGCGCCGGTGGGGCAGGCTTCTTCACAATAGCCGCAAAAAATACAACGCAGCATGTTGATTTGGAAATCTGAGGCATAACGTTCACCATGCGAATGCATATCTTCGGGTGTATTTTCAGCCGGCTTTACATAAATAGCCTGCGAAGGACAAACGATGGCGCACAATTCGCATCCCACACACCTTTCGGCTCCATCATTCCATTTAGTCAAATAGTGGCGTCCGCGTGAACGTGGAGGAAGTATACGCTTCTCTTCGGGATAACGTATCGTGACAGGTCGCTTAAAGCTGTACTTTAAAACAATCCATAGTCCTTTGAGATAAGTAAAAATTTGTTTAATCGTTTTCATCTCAAACCAAAGTAAAGTATGCGGTTAAAATTAAATTAATTGTCGCAATTGGTGTTAAAACTTTCCAACCAAAGCTCATCAGCTGATCATAACGAAAGCGCGCCAGGGTTGCTCTGACCCAGATAAAGAAGAAAACGAATAAGGCAAGTTTCAAAAGAAACCAAATAACGGGAATGTTGCCGGGTCCATGCCAGCCGCCAAGAAAAAGCGTGATTGCAATCGCTGAAACTGCCAAAATGTTGACATATTCGGCGATGAAGAACATCGCAAATTTCATGCCGCCATACTCCGTATGGTAGCCTGCCGTTAACTCTTGTTCAGCTTCTGGTAGATCAAAGGGAGCTCGGTTGGTTTCCGCAAAAGCTGTGATCACATAAACAATAAAGCTCACAGGATTGCTCCACACAAACCACGAGGATTTTTGCGCATCCACAATTTTTTCGAGGTTAAGCGTTCCCGCTGCTAAAGCAATGGTGAGGAGGGAAAGTCCCATGGGGATTTCATAGCTGATTAACTGTGCTGTACCGCGCAGCCCTCCAAGTAAGGAGTAACGATTGTTGGATGCCCATCCGGATAACACCACTCCATACACCGCCAAAGAGGAGAATGCCAGCAGAAAAACAATCCCTGAATCGACATTGGCCATTTGCAGCCGGACCGGACGCCCCCATATTTCAACTGTTCCCCCGATGGGGATCAACACGAAGGCAAATAAGGCGGTAAATAGCGAGATGCAAGGAGCGAGCCAATAGGTAAAAACATCGACGCCAGCCGGTTGAAAACTCTCTTTCGTCAACAGCTTAATCCCATCTGCTATAGGCTGCAGCAATCCCAAAGGACCCACACGATTGGGTCCCAACCGCAATTGCATCCTGGCCATCAAGACGCGCTCTGTGAAAGTCATGTAGGCTGCAGCGCCCATCAAAACTAACACAAGCACAATACCTTTGATCAATACTTCAATAATATCTGCTAACATTTTTGTCCTTATAAACTCGCAATCTCTACCACAAATCCGTTCATCAGATTAGTACCCAATTCGCGTACTGGCACTTGCTCAAACCATAACGGTAAGACTACAGTGCCTTTAGAAACACTATCATCCAATTTAACTGTCACTGTGATCGAATTCCCTAGTGCGTTCAAACGCGCGGATTCTCCATCTTGTAGACTTCGCTTTTTGCCTTCTTCCGGGTGCAGACGTACACCTGTTTCTTTCACAAGAAGAGCCACATGCGGATTATGCTTCATCCTGACGCCTTGATCAAAAAGCATATAGGCGTATGTGGCCAATAAAGAGCCCTCAGGAATTTCTCCCTGCGGAATATTAACTGCATCTATTTTTTCAGGACGTGTCAGGGACAGTTTCTCTGTTTTTAAAACAGTGCTAAAAAATGGATCCATTTCAAGCTTGGCCTGAAGATTTTCTGCAAGTTTGCGGAAAATGCCGGCATCACTATAAATAATCTCAGGAATCTCTTTGCCAGGCATCAACGTTTGCACGCGTCCTTCAATATTGATAAAGCTGCCTCCTTTTTCGACATAGGAAAGTGTGGGAAGCACGACATCAGCTTGTAAAGCAGTTTTTGTTAAAAATAGATCTTGCACCACTAAGAAATTAAGCTTAGCACGTGCTTCAGACCATAGCTTGGAGGGGAAGCGTCTGGCAGGATCCGCACCTGCTACATAAAGCACATCCCAGCCATTTTTTGCGCTTTCGGTAAGGACTTGCAGTGCATTTAGCCCGGGGTTTGTTATTTTTTTGCCAAGCGGACCTAAGTCTGGGCGCATGCCAGCGACAGTTGCGCCAATGCTATTATTACGCCCTTCCAAAATATTTAAAGATAGATTGGGCTGAGCTTTTGAAATTTGGAGTAATTGAGCTAAAATTGTTTTGCGCTGAGTGTTGGCTAAATATTGCCTTCCTACGAAAAGTGCTCCCTTTCCCTGATAGGCCTGTAGATCAGTCAGATGAGCTTTGATCATCTGCAACTCAAGCCCGGGCCTATGCACAATTGTCTCTGCCATGTGATGCTTAATCTCGGGTGCAAAGTGTCCAATAAAAATGACTTTAGCCCCGCGATTGATCGCTTGCTTCAAGCGCAGCCAGATCACAGGAAATTCTTCAGTGAGATCAATGCCGAGCAGAAAGACATAATCAAGCTGTTCACAGTCTCCTATAGAGATTTCCATCCCAGGCATTATCCCTTCTTCCGCCAAATCTAAGAGCGGCATGCCAATCCGATGATCCACGTGATTAACCCCTGCCACTTCGCGCAGCAATTTTTGAAAGAGAAAATTCTCTTCAACCGTCAAGGGGTTTCCTCCAAAGCCAGCCAGTTTACCTTTTGGCTTGGCTTCACGTATTTTGCTGGCAACCAGTGTTAAGGCTTCATCCCAAGTGGCTTTCTCGAGTTTGCCGCCGCGCCGAATTAAAGGATATTGCAGGCGTTCTGGGTTTGACGTAAACTCGTAACCAAACCACCCTTTATCACACATCCAGATATCATTCACGGCGGAGTTTTCTTGCGAACGGGTGCGCATAATTTCGCCATCGCGCGCATCGAGAATCATACTGCATCCCACAGGACACAACGTACAGGTGCTTTGGGTAGGGTCGTTATCCCAAGGACGAGCTCTGAAACGGTAAACTTGGCTCGTCAATGCCCCTACGGGGCAAATCATGATCGTATTTCCAATAAATTTGGATTCGGCTGGTCCGCCATGCGGCGTTCCGACTTCAGTGCGATACCCTCTTTCGATAAACTCCAATGCATGGTCCCCGGCAATTTCATCCCCGAAGCGAGTGCAACGGGCACACACAATGCAGCGTTCTCGATCGAGCATTAAGACAGGCCCCAGAGGCAAGGGTTTTTTAAAATGGCGCTTCTCTTCAAAAAAACGACTTTCTCCCGGCCCAAACTTTAAGGTTTGTTCTTGCAAAGGGCATTCTCCGCCACGGTCACAAATAGGGCAATCCAGCGGATGGTTAATGAGTAAAAACTCTAAGATTCCTTTGCGACCTTCTACAGCCATATGGCTTTGGGTATGCACGATCATGCCTTCAGTGGCTTCCAAGGTGCAGGAAGTTTGCAGCTTCGGACTTTTTTCAACCTCCACTAAACATACCCGGCAAGCACCAAAGGGCGGCATGCGGTCCTGGTAGCAAAAAATGGGGATATTGATGCCAAGTTTTTGCGTAGCTGTATAAACGGTGGTGCCTTTTGGCACGGCAATTTCTTTGCCATCAATCGTTAAATGAATAAGGACGGTACTTGTCGTTGTCTGTTCTGTCATCTTATAAATAGGGGTATGATACGTGCATTTCTGGTCGTTGATCTGCTTTGGGGTTGCGTCTAATGTAAGCCTCGAACTCGCCTTTAAATTCCTGCACGGCACTCACAATAGGCGGTGCTGCGCCGACAGCTAATGGACAGAATGAATTGGCAGCCATGTCTTGGCACACTTGCTCGATCAATTTCAAATCGGAAAAAGTCCCGCCGCCATTTTCGATGCGCGTCAGAACTTGCACCATCCAGCGCGTGCCTTCGCGACATGGGGTGCATTTACCGCACGATTCATTTTGATAAAACTGCATCAAGCGATTCGCCACCTTGACCATGTCTGCTGAATCATCCATGACAATGAGCGAGGCTGTTCCTAATGCCGTGTGGCGAGCAGCGAGGGACTCAAAATCCATGGAAATATCGAGATCGCGTTCATTTAAGAGTGCACAGGAGGATCCCCCTGGATAACAAGCCTTGAATTTACGCCCAGGAAACATTCCTCCGGCTGCTTCTAAAACACGACGCAGAGTGACCCCGAGTGGAAATTCGTAGCAGCCAGGTTTTTGCACATGACCGCTGATCTGAAAAATTTTGGTCCCTGTATTTTTAGGTTTACCAATCCCTTTGAACCATTCCACTCCGTTTTTAATAATATGTACCACATTGCAGAGGGTTTCTACATTGTTGACGACGGTTGGTTTCTGATAGAGCCCAGCTATTGCTGGAAAAGGGGGTTTTAGTCTGGGAGTGGCGCGGAATCCTTCGAGAGAATTTAACAAGGCTGTTTCTTCTCCGGCGATATAGGCTCCAGCTCCTGGGTGCACAATGATTTCGACGGCGAATTCAGAACCGAAAAGTTTTTGATTAAGGTAGCCTTTAGCTTGTGCTTCCTTGACGGCTTGCCGGAGAATCGCTATCCCTTCAAAGTACTCTCCACGGCAATAAATATAAGCCTGCTTGGCCTGGATGGCATAGCTGGCTAAGATAATGCCTTCAATTAACTGATGAGGATCTTTTTCAATTAAAAAACGGTCTTTAAATGTTCCAGGCTCACTTTCATCGCAATTGCACACAACGTACTTGGGTCCGGAGATATTTTTAGGAACAAATCCCCATTTAGAGCCAGTTATAAAACCTGCTCCGCCGCGGCCGCGCAATTCGGACTGTTTAACCATCTCAATCACTTGTTCAGGAGTTAGCTTGGGAATAGCTTGTCGAATAGCTTGATAGCCGCCATTTGCTTCATAGGTCGCGATCTCTTTCTGGTTGGGTTGATCGGTATAAGCCATTAAAATGCGCATTTCATCCATGAGACGCCTCCGCATTTTCGACTGGAGATGGGTGTCCTGGACCTTTTTTTGCCTCGACTAGAATCTGCTCTAGCATTCCTTCTTCCACCGGACCGACCACCTTTTCATCAACCAACATCATGGGGGCACGATCGCAGGCCCCCAAGCACTCTGAAGCAATGACGGTAAATTCTCCATCTGCAGAGGTACCATCTGAATGCACTTGCAATTTTTGACAAAGCTTCCCAAGTAAAGCATCGCTGCCTCGCAACATACAGGAGACATTTTTACAGACATGGATGAGATGTTTGCCGACTGGCTTATCAAAAAACATATCATAAAAGGTGACGACCCCATTGACTTCATTGACATCAATTTCGAATAATCCCGCCACTTGTTTTTGAATATCAAGAGGCAAATACCCAACCTCCGCTTGCGCGAGATGCAAGGCCGGAATGAGTGCCGAACGTTTCACAGGGTAGTGCTTTTGTAAATCGAGGATCGCTTGAACGGTTTTTTCGGTAAGCATTAGCGGTCAACATCTCCTAGTATAGGATCCACACTGGCAATTACCACAACCACATCCGATAAAATGTGCCCCGCAATAATTTTTTTAAGCACTTCGACATGAGGAAACGAGGGAGACCGCACCCGTAAGCGATAAGGTCGATTTCCGCCATGGCTTACTAAATAATGCCCTAATTCCCCTCTTGCCGATTCTACACAATTATAGAGCTCTCCAGCAGGGGGATGGATGCCTTCGCTGACTAGTTTAAATTGATGAATAACTGCTTCCATACTACGAGCGAGCTCTCTACGCGGCGGCAGCGCCACTTTGCGATCATGCGTGATCACTGGGCCCGGCTTTAATTTTCCCAAAGCTTGTTCGATGATGGAGGCACTTTCTTTCATCTCTTGCAAACGGACTAGATACCTGGCATAGGCATCGCCCTCAGGCTGTGTCGGAATATCAAACTGATAATTTTGATACCCCAGATAAGGGTAAACCTTGCGAATATCATAGGGTACGCCTGCGCCGCGAATCACCGGTCCTGTGCACATAAACTGTTTGCACAGCTCCTTGTCGATAACAGCAATTCCTTGCAACCGCTCGCACCACACATAGTTATTAGTCAGCAATTGATCCAGATCGCGCCACGTAGCAGGGAAATTTTTTAAAAACTTACGAACATGCGTTTCAAAATCTGCGTTGAGGTCATAAGCTAATCCTCCAATACGCCAGCATGAGGGAAACATGCGTGCTCCAGACATCTCTTCAAAGAGATCGAGAATTTTTTCTCTTTCAGAAAAGCAATACATGTAAATAGAGGACATGTTAAGTTCTAAGGCACTTGTGCCTACCCAAATCAGGTGGCTTGCGATACGTGATAATTCTAAGAGAATGACGCGAATAATTTGGGCACGTTCTGGCACCTCAATGTGCATGAGCCGCTCAACAGCACCTGCAAAGGCTTCTTCTTCTGCAGGACCCGATAAATAATCGAGTCTGTCAACAAGGGTAAAAACTTGATGGTAGGTCCGTGTCTCACATTCTTTTTCAACACCGGTATGCAAATACCCAATAATTGGTTCGGCTGAGAGAACAACTTCCCCATCCAGGTGCAGTTTAATGCGCAAAACACCATGCGTAGAGGGATGCTGTGGACCCAAATTGAGCTCCATGACATCGCCTGTTAAATGAAAAGTGTTAGGCTTTCTTGAAGTTAGTTCTGACATTTGGAATGATTTCCGATGGTATCTTAGGCTTTACGCCATGTTTAAACTCTACTGATTCTTCTGTTAGCGCATAGTCTTTACGAAGAGGATGTCCTTGCCAATCATCAGGCATTAAAATGCGCTTAAGATCAGGATGTCCTTGAAATCTGACTCCAAACAAATCAAAAAGCTCACGCTCGTACCAATCAGCTCCTTCCCACAGATCAGTGACAGAGGGAACAGTTTCGTCTCTTTCGGCAAAAACGGTAATTCGAATACGTTCAAAATTCACTGGATTATGCAGCCAATAAACGATTTTGGTGTGTTCTGTTGGCTCGAGATAATCGACGCCTGTTAAATCCATTAATACTTCAAATCCAGGCTCTGGAGCTTCCTTGAGAAAGGCTAAAACTTCTTTTAAGATATTTTTATGAATTTCCAAGGTTGTTTCCCCGAGAAAATTTACTTCCTTAAAAACGACATTATTATATAAATTCTTTAATTTTTGCACTGCTTCAATGGTTTTCATCAGTAGCCTCCTCCTCCTCTTCTTCGTGATTTTCTCGTTCTTGTCTACGGCCCTGCTCGGAGTCTTTATCCGCTTCCATTTTAGCAAATGGACGTTCTTTTTTAATTTTCTGCTGTAAGAAAATTAGACCGTCTAAAAGAGCTTCTGGGCGTGGCGGGCATCCTGCAACATAAACATCGACAGGCACAATCTTGTCAACGCCCTGAATAATCGCATAATTGTTGTAAATGCCGCCGCTCGAAGAGCAATCTCCCATAGCAATCACCCATTTAGGCTCCAGCATCTGCTCATAGATTGTTTTTAAAACAGGTGCCATTTTTTGACTCACGCGACCTGCAACAATCATGACATCGCTTTGACGGGGAGAGGCGCGAAAGACTTCGGCTCCAAAACGGGAAATGTCATAGCGACTGGCAGCTGTGGACATCATTTCAATAGCGCAGCAAGCTAAACCAAACTGGGCCGGCCAGAGAGAACTTTCCCGGGCCCAATTAATGAGTTTTTCTAAGGGAGCAACTAGAAATGGAGTTTTTTCTTGAGGAGTTACTCCCATTGCAAGCCCCCCTTTCGCCATACGTAAGCAAAACCAACTAACAAAACAATGAGAAAGAAAATCATTTCAAAAAAAGCAAAAGGACCAATTTCTTTACCGACAACAGCCCAGGGATAGAGAAAAATCACCTCGATATCGATGACTAAGAAAATTAATGCGACTAGATAATGATGCAAAGGAAAACGTTCTTGCAACAAATGCGTTTCAGTACGTATTCCTGATTCATATGGGGCAAATTTGGCATCATTTGTTTTTTTTGAGGGGATTAGAGCTGAGACGCTCACAGTAGCTATAGTCACTAAGGCAATTAATCCAAAATACACATAGACCGCGAGAAATTCTGACATTACAGCCCCTTAAATGTGGAAACAATGTTTTACTCATTTAAATTTTGCATCCTAACAATAGGGGCTAATACCAGCAATATTTTTTTTTGAAAGGTCTTTATTTCGGTGTTTTTTTTAAGAAATTATTCGTGATTGCTTTTGATTAAAAAGCTTCTTATAATAGGATAGGGGAAGCTTTTTTATTGAGATTAAATTTAGCCAAGATATTGTTTTCAGCACAACTTACTTACTCATTTACCAACAGCAAACATAGTATAAATATTCAGTGGAACCAAGGATCACACGGAGAGAAGCAAGAAGTTGGAATATACCCAAACAAATTCTTCTCACATGGTACGCAGGATCGCACGCGGCATGATGATCAGGATAAAGTTATTTTGGGTGGATGAATATGAGAAAGTCATACTCTAAGCCTTTTTTAAAGTTTGTTCTTTAGCCAAAAAACTTTATAACGGCTCAGACTTATTTAATATGATTAGCTTGTCTCGTTAGGTAGATGGATGCGCACGGGATATGCAGGACAGTAAAACCGCTCTATTTCAGAGTAACTTTATCCTGATCATCATGCCACGTGAGATCCTGAGGCTACACGAACTTCTCCTCGATGAATGGCTCAAAAATCATAAATGTCAAAACCATTAGTTCAGTATTTCCAATCATTCTTGGCTAGATGGGTTTATTTTTTTTTATCCTCAATCTAAATATTTTTTTAAGATTGTTAGGAAATTATCACTAGAATTAAGGATAGCACATATTTCTTGGCGTTCTTTGCGATAGGTTTCTCTTAATTTTGCGGTTTCAGCATTATTATAAAAGACCATAAAATAAGGAAGGTGGATTAACACAGGAAGCGACAGACTCTCTTCATGGAAAGGTTTAGGAGGCTTCATGATATAGTTTCGATGCTTGTGCATGAATTCAAAACCAAAAGCATTGGAATTTCCGTAACCCAATAGGATCCCATAAAGCAACTGACTGTTATTAAGTGCTTCTTTTACTAGCTGTTGACTTGTCTCAATACGTTTTAGAATAACTTCAGGAGTTATTTCTCGTCCTAATACATTTTGGAAAATTGTGAAATTTTCACAGATTATTTTTTTGCATGCATTTCTGTTGATAAAATAAATTTCTAGAATATGATCAGATTCATTTTCAATGATAGAATAGTTGCTGGAATGAAAATAAGATGCATATTTTTTCCAAATATTCCATCGGTAAAGAAGCATATCATACTCTTTGGGCGCCAGAATTGATTGTATGACTTTTTTCTTAAATACACCTATTGTTGATATCGGCTTATCTCCCAAAAGAGTATAGCCAAATTGTTCTTCTAGCATCAGATAACGAAACAGATTTTCTATTTCTACTAAATCTCTAGAAGGGATTTTTTCTAATGAACTTTGAAGGGTGTCACAGTTGGCAAAGGAGTTATAAAATAGAAAAAATAAGAGCAAAAGATACTGCATACATCTTGTGAATAAAGATCCTAGCAACTCAAAGTATTGGCTTGAAGGTCTAAAAGCTTCAACATATATCGTGTAAATACATTTCATTGTGTAAAACCTTCAAGCCATGTTTTGAAAAAAGAGCATTATTGGGATTGTGAATTTATGTTTTGAGGAATGGGTATTTCGCATGAATAGAAAGGATTAGGATATCCAGGGCAAGACGGATTTGTACAACCAAAAATGGTTTTTGGACGACCACAAAGCGGGCATAAGTTTTGAGCAGAAATGTAGACTCCATTTTCGTCTGTTTCAAGAACATCCACCTGAACAAATTGACCGTGAATTTCAACCACAATTTTGTCGGGTGTGACATGTACACTGCCAGGGGTAACATAATACTTTCCTTCAATGATCTTTCCCGCATTACAATACTGGAATTGATTGGAAGACTCAAAACAAGTTAAATAATTTATTGAGAAAAAGAAATTTACAAAAATAAATAGAAACACAGAAGTAGTTTTCATCTTTCAGATCCTTTATTTACTGACATTAGTGTTTTTTCTAAGCAATCATCCTGATTGCTTTTATGACAATCTAATTATTTAGCAATCACGCAATTCAATGTGTAGTAGATTGTGTTCTTATCAATTCAGAGAAAATGAAGCTCTGCGATCACTATTTAAAAATTTTCTCGGGCTCCTCGCCTCTGTGTTTGGTTTTAAAATAGTCCTTGAGGGCATTTTCCTTCAAATCGAAAAAAATATTTTCTAGCAGTATAGTCGCAAGCTTTCTATAGCCTCATGGTTCATGATAGCACCTGAATCCATTTTATAAAATTTTCTACCGTGAGATAAAATTGCAAAAAACAGTTAGCTTGGGTTTAGCGACAACTATTTGACAGCCGTATTTTTACTGCTTTCTTTTAACTTTCCCTCGCTAATTTGGCATATTCATTACCTTCTTCAGCGGCTTTTGTAAACCATTCAGATGCTTTAGTTTTATCAACAGGGATTCCTAACCCTTGGGCATGCAAAATTCCTAAGTTGAATTTTGCAATATGAGAACCTGCTGCTGTATGGCGCGATAGTTCAAGTGCAATGTCTTCAGCGTTAACTTTTTTAAAGCATTCTTGGGCTTTCGCTCGATTCATCCTAACGCCAGCCCCAAGAAGATAACAGACACCGAGATTAAACCAGGCTAGCGATTTTTCCTTAACAGCAGCTTTTTGGAATAGCTTAACAGCTTCTTTAGCATTTTTTTCTACTCCAATTCCATAAAGATAAAATACACCTAAATCCAGGTATGCATTGACATTTTTTTGTGCCACAGCTTTTTGAAACCATTCAATGGCAATTTTTTCATTTCTTGCCACTCCTTTTCCTTGAGCATAGCAACGGCCGATTAGAAGCTGAGACTCAGCATCCCCCTGACCTGCTGCTTTTTCAAATAACCTAGCGGCAGCTTCATCATCTTTAGCCACACCTTTGCCGTGCGCTAAGCACATTCCAGCCAACATTTGCGCCCATGAAAAACCCTGTTCGGCGGCTTTTTGGAACAACCCAAAGGCTAACTTTTCATCTTTGGTTACCCCCTTAGTTCCACTAGCATAATAAAGTCCGGCTTTAGTCTGCGCTAGAACATGTCCTTGTTCTGCAGCTTTTAAAAACAATTGAAAAGCCATTTTTTTGTTTTTAGCGATACCTTTACCATTCTCAAAGCAATAGCCAAAACCATATAGCCCTTCCGCTTTGGCTGCTTGAGCCATTTTTAGGCAATTTAAATAGAAAACCTTGTCTGCAAGTTCTTGGTTGCTCAACTTTGCCATAGGGGGATTGATATCATGCGCCTTAATCCAATGTGTGGCACTCTTTCGATTTAATCTTATTTCTTCTCTAGAATTGATTCTAAATTTAAAAGTACCTGAACAAAGATGACATTTGCTAAGGACATTTCTAAAAAAAGCCGTTAGGGGATTGTGCTTCTTAATTCCTTGCTGCTTTTCTGAGACGTTGGAAAATGCATCGAAATTAGCTCGACCATTCTTTTCAGTAACTTTAAATTCCACCATCACCAACCTCTATTATATTTTTATATTTAATCGAAAAACATTCATATTTAACGATGCACACGTTTAATTTCAATTTTTTTTGATAGACAAAGCCTCTACCCTCACATCAAATATTGACAAAAATCTTTTACCGAAGAATAAATGGTTTTACTACAATAAATTCATTGCGACGACAAGGAAACTTTTATCTGATGACATGGGTTGCTCAAACACCTCCTCAAGCATTTATCTGGCGACGATTACATTCACTTACAGGCATTTTTCTCTCGCTTTTTTTAATAGAGCACCTGCTTGTAAACTCACAAGCCGCTTTATTTTTTGGACAGGATGGCAAGGGATTTGTGCATTCAGTCAATGCCATTCACAATTTTCCCTACCTGCCTGTGATTGAGTTTTTTCTTCTCGGCGTGCCTATTCTTATTCACCTGATATGGGGGATTAAATATTTGAAAACGGCCGCCCCAAATGCGCATAAAACCAATGGCACAACTCCCGCACTTCCTCAATTTCCTAGAAACCACGCCTACTCCTGGCAGCGCATTACTTCCTGGATTTTACTCATTGGGCTTTTAGGGCATATTGTGCAGATGCGATTTTTAAACTATCCGATTTCGGCACGTGTGGGAACTCAACAGCATTATATGGTTCAGCTCACGATGGATAACGGGCTCTACACTTTAGCACCCAGGCTAGGAATAAAATTGTATGATAGAAATCAAATTGAAATGAAAGCCAAAGAAACTTTTAGCCGAATTCATGATGCCTCTTTAGGTGAGACATGGGGAGCTTTTGCTGCCTCCATCCCTAAAATTTTCGAGAAAGAGCGGCACCAATCAGAACAACTGACTGTCCATGAATTAATTTATGAGCAGGAGAAAAAGGAACGCCTAGACTGGCTTAAAGCTCTTAAAACATTTCAGTTGAAGAAAAATGAAGTCGTCGCGGTCACCGACAATTTCGGTACCGCCGAATTATTGATCGTACGAGATACTTTTAAAATGCCTTTGATGATTGCTCTCTATACCATTTTTGTGCTGGCTGCGTGCTACCATGGATTCAATGGCTTATGGACCTTCATGATCACATGGGGAGTCACTTTAACCACTCTATCGCAAAGATTTATGCGTTATCTGGCAACCGGTATTATGATTGCCGTGTCATTTCTGGGCTTAGCCGCCATTTGGGGCACCTATTGGATTAATCTAACGAGTTAATGGAATCAGCTATGTCAAAAAAAAAGCCTGAAAAGCAAGTAATTATCGTCGGAGGGGGCCTGGCCGGATTATCGGCGGCGATGAAGTTAGCTGAAAATGGCTGCAAAGTAAAAATTGTTTCGGTCACCAAAGTTAAAAGATCCCATTCGGTTTGTGCACAGGGAGGGATTAATGCTGCCATTAATTCGATGGGAGAAGACGACTCTCCCTATACTCATGCCTATGATACTATTAAAGGCGGAGATTTTTTAGCCAATCAGCCTCCTATTTTAGAAATGTGCCTCTGTGCACCTCAAATTATCCATCTCTTAGATCGTTTAGGATGCACGTTTAATCGCACTCCAGAAGGCAATCTAGATTTTAGACGCTTTGGCGGCACGCTATACAATCGCACTGCATTTTGTGGTGCTTCTACTGGGCAACAGCTGCTTTATTCTTTGGATGAACAAGTTCGACGCTATGAAGTCAAAGGCATGGTTGAAAAATTCGAGAACCATGAATTCATGCGTCTTGTCCTTGACGAAAAAGGTGTGGCCCGCGGGATTGTCATGATGGACCTTTTCAATCTTAAATTAGAAGTTTTGAAAGCAAATGCCGTCGTCATTGCCACAGGGGGCCCTGGATTAGTTTTTAAAAAATCAACCAACTCCACTTTTTGTACAGGTGCCGCTAATGGACGTCTGTATCGGCAAGGGATGAAGTATGCCAATGGCGAATTTATTCAAATCCATCCTACAGCGATTCCTGGAGAAGATAAACTGCGCCTGATGTCAGAATCTGCCAGAGGGGAGGGAGGGCGCATTTGGGTTTATGGAGATTCCTCCAAAACGATTGAAGCCCCTGAAGGAAATCGCATCGTTTGCGGCAAAACTGGCGAACCTTGGTACTTCCTGGAAGAAATGTATCCTGCATTCGGCAATCTAGTCCCCCGAGATATCGGTGCGCGCGAAATTCTACGCATCTGCGAATTAGGACTCGGCATCGACGGCCAAATGCAAGTCTACTTGGATGTGTCACATTTGTCTGACGAGAAAAAACATAAGCTAGACTCTATTTTACAAATTTATGAGAAGTTCACGGGAGATGATCCTCGCAAAGTCCCCATGCGCATTTTCCCAGCAGTCCATTATTCGATGGGCGGCGGATGGGTGGATTGGCCGGCTGTCGAAGATCCCGATCGTCAATCCCGCTTCAGGCAAATGACCAATATCCCCGGGTGTTTCAACGTGGGTGAGTCAGATTACCAGTATCATGGAGCCAATCGTTTAGGCGCCAACTCACTCCTCTCTTGCATCTTTGGAGGATTAGTCGTAGGAACCGAAGTCCCCAATTACATTGCATCGTTAGACTCCAGTTGGGAAGACCTCTCAAGTCATATCTACGAATCCGCCATCCAAATTGAGAAAAACCGCAAAGAAGATCTTTTTTCCCGCAGCGGTCCTGAAAATGTACATCGCCTGCACGATGAACTTGCCAAATTGATGGTTGAAAATGTCACGGTAAAACGAAATAATAAGGATTTAAAACGCACCCTTGATGCCATTAAGAGCATTCGCGAACGTTATCAACATATTACGTTAGGCGATAAAACCCAGTTTGCCAATCAAACGTATGCTTTCGCTAATCAGTTTGAAGCCATGCTAGACATTGCTTTAATTGTGACAAAAGGGGCATTGCTGCGCGATGAATTTCGTGGCGCCCATTACAAACCAGAATTTCCTCAACGCGATGACGCCAATTGGCTGAAAACCACCATTGCCACCTTTGATCCCAATCAAGATGAGCCTCAGATTTCCTATGAGCCGGTGGATACGCGCTATCTAGATCCCATTCCTCGCGACTATACGCAGGCGAAACGCTTTAAGCCCACTTTGAAAAATATTCCTCCCAATATCAAGTTACCCATTTAACAATCAGGTATTCATGGAAGAAACGTACATTTTAAAAGTTTACCGCGGACATCCGGGCAAGCAATACTGGGAGGAATTTGAGCTTAAACTGAAACCAGCAGCGAATATCACTTCCGCCTTGATGGAGATCCAATGCAATCCTGTGACACGCGAAGGCCAAGTTGTTGAACCCATCGTTTGGGAGCAAGGATGCTTGGAAGAAGTTTGCGGTTCGTGCTCGATGCTCATCAATGGCTATCCACGACAAGCCTGCACCGCTTTAATCCAGCAAATTATTAATAAAACCGGCAATCGCACAATCACTCTCGCGCCATTTTCCAAATTCCCGCTTGTGCGCGATTTAATTGTAGATCGGGGTCTGATGTTTGAGAACCTCAAAAAGGTACAAGCTTGGGTGGAAGTGGATCATACTTACGATCGCGGACCTGGCCCTAAAATTAATCCTGAAAAACAAGAAGTGATGTATTCACTCTCCACTTGTATGACCTGTGGATGTTGTGTGGAAGCATGCCCTCAAGTGAATGATCATTCAAAATTTGTAGGCCCGCAAATTATTTCTCAAGTGCGTTTATTTAATGCCCACCCCGTTGGTAAATACCATAGAAAAGAGCGTTTAAGAGAGTTAATGCAAGAGGGGGGAATTTCTGACTGCGGCAATGCCCAGAACTGTGTGCGTGTCTGCCCTAAAGATATTCCCTTAACCGATTCTATTGCAGTAGTTGGCCGTCAAGTCTCAGTGCAAGCTTTTCGCGATTTATTCAGCTTGCCTGATACTGAAAATTTCAATTAGACGGCTTCTCTAAAGTAATGTTAAAAAAGCCCTTCTTCTTTAAGAAAATCGTCAATACTAGAGCTTGCATGGATATTTTTATTTTTTCCCTTTTCTTCGATTCTAATTTGCCAAAATTTAATTTTACAAATCCTAGTAAGAAATTGAGATCCTTGAGAAAAAATTGGCAAATTAGTTAAAATGATATTAACCAACTTGGGAGATTTATGAAAAAACAAATTAAGATCAATATGGACAACTTTCAAAGAATTTCCTTGACACGCCTGTTGTCTAAAGAAGAACGAAAATTATTCAGCTCTTTCAAAGCCTATAAAGATGAGGATGGTCGAATCGTACTAGAACCATTGATTGAGGTTCCTGCTCGAGAACACTGGATTTACAAAAATCCCACCGCCTTAGCTTCTTTAATTCAAGGTATTGAAGATGCCAAAGCTGGACGGATTAAAGATCGAGGTTCTTTTGCTAAGTATGCGAAAGAAGATGGAGATGAGGATCGATGAGATTTAAAATTAGATTTGCTAATCTGGCTGACGAACAAATGGATGCTTTGGAAATAGATAAATCGAAAAAAGGGATTTAAAACAAGTTAATAAAGTCTTAGGTTACATGGAAACTAATCTTAAGCATCCTTCTCTGAATACGCATAAATTCGACCAAATAGAGTCCCCTTTTGGTGGGGATGTATTTGAATCTTATGCCCAAAATAAAACGCCTGGAGCCTATCGAATCTTTTGGTCTTATGGTCCAAATAAAGCAGAAACCACGATATTGGCAATTACATCGCACCCTTAATCCGTTCTTCTAAATTTATTCAAAATTTTGGATATCATGATTTTCCACACTTCTAGCAAGTGTTCGTAAATATGCAAATGTCGATTTACAGATTGATTTTCATAAAGTGGTGCTTTCTTTCCTAGAAAGATTAGATCAATTTAATTTGTCTTCATAAATATATTGTTTTTTCTTATGAGGAGGTTGATTAGCCATGGGACCTTCTCCAAACGAAAATAGCTTTAATACTGGTCTTAAACCGTTGTTAAGAATCGCGATATCGTCCATGCGTTTGAAATCACTATTTTGCTTTCTGATGTGATTCAAAATGGCTTCGTTCAGCTTTTGATTATTATCTGCAGAGGCATCTACCTGAGCACCAGCTTTTAGCTCAACCCAAAAATCCAGTCTTTTTTCCCCCTTCTCATCCTCATAGGTGTGGAGTGCATAATTTTCTACTTTGTCTTTAAGTTCTGCACTATTTTGGATGGCCTGTTCAAGTTCCTCAGGGATCACCTTTGCAGCATAAAAAGTTGCAGCAACGCCCTCTCGTCCCCAAACAAAAAGGAAGGGGAGATTAGTTTTAGGATATTCGATATCTATATTGAACCTCTTGAGTTTTTTCATTAATTCTTGCGCTTCCAAGGTCATGCCGATATCGCTACTGTCATAGCGTATTCTTGGAGATACTTTTTTGCCACTCACAGAGGTATAAATGAGATGACCATTGCTGTCAGATTCGATATAGTAGAACAGTGGATTGTATTGAAATATCATAGGCGACCCAACTTTTTCTCCAAATAGTTCCTTTGCAAGAGCTGGATTTTTCAAGCACGCTTTACGTATTGCAACCGAGAAATCTGTTTCAAAACCGATGTTAAGATCTAAATCAGAAGCTCCATACGATGAAATGACTCTCTTAAACCCTCCAGGGGTTTGAGGATCCGCGCCCGTTAATCGATCGCGAAGGATTTCGGAAATCGCTTCGCCCCCTACAATCGCAGTCAGATCATAGTTTTTAAGATTGATCTTTTCTTCGGCTGCCCTATCGATCAAACGACTCATAAACGAAGGATATCCGGTAACCACAATTTTTTGTCCCTTAGAACCCAATTCTACAATCATTTCAAGCACCTTCTCACAATCGGGACCAGTAGAAATCAACAGATTTTCATCCACTAAGGCACTATGCACTGTCATGCCTGTGGATAAAGATCCCAGTGCATAAGCATTAATAAAAATCGCATCTCCGACAATCTCTTGGCGTATTTGGTTAATGATTTTCTTATTCAAGTCCCGTTCTTTAGCAGAGCGCACCCAAACCGTTGGCTTACCTGTTGTTCCGGTCGATGTATCGAATTGGCCACCCTCGGGAAACTTTCCTCCGATCAGTGTCGCCTCCAATGTGTTTGGCTTAATATAATTGGCTTTGCTAGTTTTAGGGACTTTATCAAAAGTTCCAGGGTTGCCACTCGTGTTTTTCCGTAGGAATTCTCGGTAAGCTGGAACTTGCTTCACCGCCCGCCGATAAGCTCTTGTCGCCCTTGCCTCGGACAATTTGCCTAAGCTCCTACCACTTAACTTTACAAAAGGAAGTAACTTAAATACATTAACGCGGCATGTTCCCAATATCCAAATGATCTCAGAAACTCTAGCCTTAAATTTTTGCGAAAAAGCATGTATTGGATGATGGCCAATTGAAGGATTCCAAGCCTTAGCCCCTCTTATTTCAAATTCCTTCTCAATCTGTGCTTCTCTAACCTGAATCTGTTTATTAATATACTCTTCTAGAGTGGAATTCCGGGCATGGCGTAAAAGTTCGTGTTTACTCACACTTAAACGCTTAGCCAAGCTATTTATTTTAACACCAACTACATGTTCTCCATCGTCAAACTGTACTTTGATAGGAACTGTGTTTTTCTTTATTTTTTTATAGTGAGGCTCAACTATTGCAAAATTTAATAAACTATGTCCTATTGGATTTTTATTGATGATCCGATACGTTTTATTTCCGTGACTAATGCTTTTTCCCTTAGAATAAACTTCACCAGCTGCGGCAATTTTAATATGTGAAAAACCATGAACAATAGCCATTTAACCTCCAAATAAAGAAGGTAATCTTAACATAAAAATTATTTAAATAAAAGACCTTTTAAAATATACTAAACCTAGGCAGTAGTCAATTAATTAGTCAATGTTCGGAGTGTAATTTGTTTCTCCTTTATCTTAGAGGGTGTCTACAAAATATGATCAGGCTGCTTTGCCTTCTTCGCCTCCTTTGCATTAAAAATTTCTCGAAAACTTTTTAATCGCAATCCTCAAGATCTCCCTTACTGTTGATTAATATACACTTCTCCTCTATCGTTTTTTCTAGTAAACTCTGAAGGAGTTAATTCTTTGCGCATTTTAATTATTTCTACTTTTTTTCCACCCCTTAACTCCATTGGATCGTTACGTCCTTATTCCTGGGCTAAATATTGGTCGCGAACTGGTCATGAAGTCTCCGTATTGACCACTCAAAAAACCCCTTCCGATCAAGACCTTAAAATGTCCCACCATGGCTTTACGGTACATGAAGTCCCTTTTGCTTCCTTTTTAAACTCCTGGAAGCAAGATTATCAAAATACGCAACAGCCCAAAAATGGTTCGGGAATCCCTAAAACTTCGGGTTGGAAGTCCTCCTTAATCAAAGTTTTTCATCAAATGCGCGCAACTCGCGGGATTTTTAATGCCTGCCGCATGCCTGATTTTACCGATTTGTGGATCAAGCCAGCCTTTCAATTTATTAAGCATCAGGGTCCCTGGGACCTGGTAGTCAGCACGGCTGGACCCTATGCTGTCCACGTGGTTGCTGAAAAGCTCAAGCGAAAGGGGCTAGCTAAAAAATGGATTGCTGATTTCAGAGATCCCTGGAGTGATAATTTCGCTTTTCCAGGGCTGTTTCCTTTCAATTGCATCGAAAAGTGGTGGGAAGAAAAACTGATGCGATCGGCCGATTTAATCACGACGGTCAGTGCTCCTTTTGCCGAAAAATTTGCCAAAAAATATCCAGCTAAAAAAGTTTTAGCTGTGGAAAATGGTTTTGATCCTGATGATCTGGAGGCCTTGCCGCCAAATTCTATCTTCCCTGCCGATCATAAGTTCCGCATTGTGCATACCGGATCGATCTATCAGGGCAAAAGAGATTTTTTACCTCTCTTTCAAGCTATTGCTGAATTAAATGAATCAGAACCAAAGCTTTTAGATGCCCTTGAAGTGATTTTTGTCGGTTCTCGCGTGGGCAACCTCAATGAGCAAATTCATCACTTTGGTCTAGCTGCATGGGTTAAGAACCAAGGAATGGTGAGCCGTGAAAACGCTTTATGCATGCAAAGAGATGCCCAGGCGCTTTTATTTTTGCCATGGAATGACCTGGCTTTTCCAGGGGTATTGACAGGCAAGATTTTTGAATACCTTTTTTCCGGCACACCAATTATTGCTATCGGCGGTTCAGGTATTGAAATGTCCCAACAACTTATCCTGGATGCGCAGGCAGGAACTGTCTTAAGCAATGTGCCCGAGATAAAGGATTTCTTAAGGCAGCAGCTTTCTGCCCCTAGTCTGCAGAAAACGGTGGTGGCACAGGCTATCATGGACAAATATAACCGCAAAATTTTAGCCGCTAAACTTCTCAATGAATCAAATTTATGTCTAAAATAGCTATCATTATTGTCACATACAATAGCCAACTTCATTTGCCCAAAGCCATGGAGTGTCTCCAAAAACAAACGATGCAACCGGCTCAAGTTGTGATTGTGGACAGTGGATCCAGTGACATCACTTATTTACAACAATATCAAACAAATCCCTTAGTCGAGATTGTCTATGATGCGCAGGATGTTGGGTTTTGTGTGGGAAATAATATTGGGTATGCCAAAATCCATCCAGATATACGCTTTGTCTTTTTCTTAAATCCGGATGCCTTTTTGACTGAGCATTTTTTAGAAAAAGCGGTTCAATTTATGGAAGAACCCAAACATGCAGCGTGCGGCGCCTTAACAGGTCTCGTGCTTAAGTATGATATGCAGCGCGATCAACCACACAATGTCTATGATTCCACAGGCGTTTTTCACACCTGGTATGGCCGTTGGTATGATCGAGCTCAGGGAATGGTGCATGATGCGACACAATTTAAAAGCATCGAACCTATTCCAGCTATATGTGGAGCGGTCCTCTTTTGCCGCAAACAAGCCTTAGAGACCGTGATGCTGCCCAATCAAGAAGTGTTCAATAGCGGCTTCTACATGTACAAGGAAGATATTGATCTTTCCTTGCGATTGCGGCAAAAAAAGTGGGAACTTTACTTTCATCCTCAGTTGCTGGCTTATCATTGCCGGGGATGGACCCCGCGCCGCAAAGATATGCCACGAAAAATGCGCTTGCATTCAGCCAAAAATGAATTAAAAATCAACTCTCGCTATCTTTTCCCTGTGGGTGCAGCCTATTCTCTGCTGAAGTATTTCGCTGTAAAAATTCTAAATATGTGAAAGGGAACATGCGCCTTTTAGATCGAAAGTCCGTTTTACTCATCCTTTTGTTTTGCCTGCCTTTATTGTTTTTGCCAAAAATCAACTTGGTCAAATTTTCAGAAAAGGAAACAGCCGGACTGCGTTTAGATGATATCATTCTTTTATCGACAGCCTTCCTATTGTTTTGGGCGCGGTTTATGTTTCGCCGAAGCTTAAGCCCTTTCGAGAAAGGGCTTTTCGTACTTGTGGGCTTTTCATTCCTCTCGTTTTTCTCTAATCGCTTTCTTGTCAGCATGGATCTGCTGCATGTCAATGCCAAGATCTTTTATTGTGTCCGGATCCTAGAATACGCTACCTTCTTTTACATAGGCGCTTTAGCTTTCCCCCTGATCAGCGATCGCAAAATTATTTATGCTTTTTTCTTGTGGAATCTGCTGATTATGACAGCCCAGAAGCTGGGTATTGTGGGGGGCTTTAATTCCTATGGATACGGAACGCAAACGATCTACCGCGTCACGGGCATTGCGTCTTTTCCTTCAGAAATGGGGGTCTTATTAAACTTAATTTTTTGTTACATCGTTTTTGATACGCATAAAAAACCATTCCCAATCCAGCTGCCGCAATGGCTAAGAGCCATTTCACAAACAGCTATCTATTGGCAGTTTATTCTCTTTGCCGTTTTTATTGTTTTTACAGGATCGCGTATTGCTCTAGCTGCCTTAGTGCTCTCTTTTCTGGCAAAAGTCAAAGAAATGATTACCTTTAAAACGGCTCTCATCATTTTGGCTTTTATGGGCTGTCTTGGATGCTCCGTTGCCTACCTTGTGCTCAATACCGAAGGACTTAGAAGCCAAAGTTTGCTAAGTTTTAAAAATGTGGAGATTGTGAAGCAGGTTTGGGAAGATATTGATACGAATGCAGAACCTGTGGCTGGGGAACTCGTGACACTTGAAACTTTCGATCTCAGCTGGTGGATGCGTATTCATAAATGGATCTACGCCCTTAAGATTTATTTTAACCACCCTGAAAGTTACCTGCAAGGGATTGGTCCGGGATTCGCTTTTGCAGCTTTAGATGGCGGCTTATTGCGTATTTTGACTGAAAATGGATTGATTGGGGCATTTTTGTATTGGATGTTTTTTGCTTCGATTTATCATCAAAGCAAGCAGTTAGCGTGGATGGTGCTTGTCTTCGTCATCAATATGATTTTCTTTGATGTGTATCTGGCTTACAAGCCTATGATTCTTCTCTTTTTTGTTTCAGGCTATACATATGCACGGCAAATAAGCGCAGAGGCTGAAAATGCATTCAAATATGCACATCTTAACAGTGCGAAATGTATTGTAATCAGGAGTTAGATTTGTTAAAGTTTTGCCCCTTACAGCAAGGAATTATGTATGCCCATTTCTCTTGAAGCAATCAAAGAAAAAAAAATCACCGTCGGGATTGTCGGCTTAGGCTATGTGGGATTTCCCCTTTCTTTAGTCTTTGCAGAAGCCGGGGTCACTGTCATAGGCTTTGATATCGATGAAAGCAAAATCTCTGCTATCGCTCAAGGGCAAAGTTATATTCATCACATCAACCATGGAAGACTGCAGCGAGTTCGCGCGGCGCATAAATTCTCAGCCACTTCCGATTACTCTAAAATTGCTGCATGCCAAGCGATCATCATTTGTGTGCCCACCCCTTTAGATCATCATTTAGAGCCCGATTTGCGTTTCGTGGTAGAAACCTGTGAATCCATCGCCCCACATTTGCAGCCCCATACCCTCGTTTCGCTAGAGAGCACCACCTGGCCGGGTACAACCGATGAAGTGGTTCTACCTATTCTCGAAAGAGAAGGCAAAGTTAAATTAAATGAAAATCTCTATCTGTGCTTTAGCCCTGAACGAGAAGACCCGGGCAATAAATCATTCGGAACAAGCAATATCCCCAAGTTAGTGGGGGGAGCCAATGCCCAAAGTTTAGAGCTCGCAGTGGCCTTATACGGCTTAGCTATTCAAGAAGTAGTCCCTTTAACAAGTATGCGTGTCGCTGAAACAGCTAAACTTTTTGAAAATATTTTCCGCAGTGTCAATATCGCGCTGGTCAATGAACTGAAGCTAATTTGCGAACCGATGGGTATTGATGTGTGGGAAGTCATTCGCGCGTCTGCCACCAAGCCTTTTGGCTTTATGCCTTTTTGGCCGGGACCTGGTTTGGGAGGGCACTGCATCCCCATTGATCCCTTTTATTTAACCTGGAAAGCCAAAGAATTCGGCGTGCAAACCCGCTTTATTGAACTGGCTGGCGAAATTAATCGTTCCATGCCGCGTTATGTGGTCAACAAGGTGCAAGATTGCCTCAATCACTATGAGAAATCCCTGAAAGGTTCCAGGATCTTAATCTTGGGGTTAGCTTATAAGTCCGATATTGACGATATGCGCGAAAGCCCCAGCTTAGAATTAATCAAGATGATGCTCGAAAAGGGCGCTACAGTGGAATATCACGATGATCACATTCCACAAATTGGTATGACCAGGGAGTATAGTTTTTTGACCGGCAAAAAAAGCGTCCCTCTAACCTCTGCTTACGATTGCTTCGTGCTAGCGACTAAGCATACCTATTTTTCTGCTGAAAATATCCTTTCTTTTCAAGTCCCTGTGATCGATACTAGAAACTTTCTACCCAAAAATCCCTTAGTATTCTCTGCCTAAACGCAGATAGGAGCTGTTATGGAATTCATCGATATTAAAAAACAATATCTTCTATACAAACAAGAGATCGACTCGGCTATCCATGAGGTCCTAGACCAGGGAAACTTTATCATGGGAGAGCAAGTCAAAACACTCGAAAACACTCTTGCGAAGTATGTGGGTGTCGAGCACTGCATCGCCGTTTCGAGCGGTACGGATAGCTTGCAAATTGCCTTGATGGCTTTAGGCATAGGTCCCGGCGATGAAGTAATCACTGTTCCATTCACCTGGATTTCTTCAACTGAAGTTATCGGTTTAGTCGGAGCAACTCCTGTTTTTGTAGATATTGAAGCAGATACCTTTAACATCGATGTGACAAAAATCGAGCAAGCCATCACCCCTAAAACAAAAGCCATCCTGCCTGTCAATCTTTTCGGTCAAATGCCTGATTACGCACAGATTAATGCCATCGCACAAAAATATGGCCTGCATGTGATTGAAGATGCCGCACAAAGTTTCGGAGCCACGCAACGCGGCCAAAAAAGCTGCGCCATGACAACCATTGGTTCAACCAGCTTCTTTCCAGCTAAGCCCCTTGGTTGCTATGGCGATGGGGGAGCGTTGTTCACACATGATGAAACCTTGGCTGCACGCATGCGCGCTATCCGCACTCATGGAGGTGAACGGCGGCACCACCACACCTGCTTAGGCATGAACGGACGTTTGGATACAATTCAAGCGGCTGTCTTATTAGCAAAATTCCCCCATTTTGAAGAGGAACTTCGCGCACGTGAACGCATTGCTTCCTTTTATGCGCGCGAATTAGCCGACTACTGTGTGATTCCACAAGTTCAAGAAGGTAATACTCATGTGTACGCCCTTTATACCATTCGTGTAGCCAACCGCGATGAACTCGCGCGTTTTCTGCTCTCGAAAGGAATTCCTACAGGCATCTATTATCCTAAATGTGTCCACGAGCAACCTGTTTTTGCTTATCTCGGTTATAAACAAGGCTCCATGCCTATTGCCGAAAAAGCTTCAAACGAACTTTTAAGCCTGCCCATGCATCCTTGGCTAAGCCAAGACGAGCTTATTAAAATTGTCGAAAGCATCAAAGAATTTCTTTGTGTCCCAGCTCTACGTTAAAAGGAAAGTATTATGTCAGATCTATCCTTCTCAAAAAATCTTGCTTTAATCGGCGCAGGGCGTTGGGGCAAAAACTTAGCCAGAAATTTCTATCAATTAGGTGCTTTGCACACTCTTTGTGACGCGCGTAAAGAAACTTTGGATTCTTATCAAAGTATTTATCCCGATGTACAGCTTGTGACAAATTATGAAGAAGTGCTGAAAAACCCAGCCATCACAGCTGTGGCCATCGCTTCACCCGCAGTCCTGCACTATGCTTTAGCCAAGCAAGCTTTATTAGCCGGCAAAGATGTTTTTGTAGAAAAACCCTTATGTCTGGATAGTAGCGAAGGCGAAGAGTTGATCAAGCTCGCTGAAGAGAAAGGTTTAATTCTGATGGTAGGGCACCTTCTGCAGTTTCACCCGTGCATTATCCGCCTGCAAGAATTGCTAGGCCGCGGCGAGTTAGGCAAGCTGCACTACATTGTTTCCAATCGCTTGAATTTAGGAAGTATCCGCACCGAAGAAAATGCTTTGTGGAGTTTTGCTCCCCATGACATCTCTGTCATTCTTTCGCTCGCCGGGCATCAACTTCCCAATCAAATACGCTGCACCGGAGCAGATTATCTTTCGAAAGGCGTTGCCGATACCACCATGACCACGATGCGCTTTGCTAATGATGTCCGCGCACATATTTATGTCAGCTGGCTGCACCCTTTCAAAGAACAAAAACTTGTTGTCATTGGTTCGACCGGTATGGCTGTCTTTGACGACACTAAACCGTGGGAAGAAAAACTGCTGCTCTATCGCAATCATGTCACCTGGACTGATGGCAATATCCCGCAAGCCAATAAAAACGACGCGGAAAAAGTCGCCTTGACGCAAGCCGAGCCTTTGCAGGAAGAATGTACGCACTTCCTTAAATGCTGCAAAGAACGCATTCCTCCACGTACCAATGGGAAAGAAGGCTTGCAAGTGCTCAAAGTCCTGCAAGCAGCCCAAGCCAGTTTAAATGAAGATGGCGCGGAAAAAAATCCTCACCTTAAAAACGCCTTAGGCGAACACTCCTTTCCGCAATTTTACGCCCATCCGACCGCAATCATCGGTTCCCAAGCCGAGATAGAGGCGGGCACTAAAATTTGGCATTTTAGCCATATCATGGATGGTGCCAAAATCGGCCAGGCTTGCAATATCGGTCAAAATGTCGTGGTCAGCCCTGCCGTTGTTTTAGGCAAAAATGTCAAAGTCCAAAATAATGTCAGTATCTATACCGGCGTCATCTGTGAAGATGATGTTTTTTTAGGCCCTAGCATGGTTTTTACCAATGTCATTAATCCACGCAGTGCCGTGAACCGCAGAGGCCAGTATCAAACCACAACTGTCCGCAAAGGCGCAACTATTGGAGCTAACGCAACAATTGTATGCGGTATTGAGTTAGGCGCCTATAGCTTTATCGGATCGGGAGCAGTAGTCACAAAGAATGTGCCGCCCTTTGCCTTAATGGTAGGCAACCCCGCCCGTCAAATGGGATGGATGAGCCGGCATGGCGAAAAACTCGATTTGCCTGTGTCTGTTTCAGAAGATGAGGTTGTAGAGGCCACTTGTCCGGCTACAGGCGAAATTTATCGCCTGACGGGAAATCGTTTAGAATTAATCCCTGCCGTCGGATTAGAAGTTGATTCACTCGTCAATATGCTTTCGGCAAAGGAATAGTGCTGTGAAAATTGCCACCATCATCGGCGCTCGTCCGCAATTTATTAAAGCCGCTGCCTTAAGCCGTGTGTTTGCGCACAATTCGACTACGCAAGAAATTCTCATTCACACTGGCCAGCATTACGATGCTAATATGTCCGATGTTTTTTTCAAGGAAATGGACATTCCCACTCCTCATTATCACCTAGGAGTCGGAGGCTGCACGCAAGGGGCCATGACAGGGCGCATGCTGGAAAAAATCGAAGAAGTCCTGCTTGCAGAGAAGCCTGATTGGGTTTTAGTATTTGGAGATACCAATTCCACTTTGGCTGGAGCTTTAGCGGCAGTGAAATTACACATCCCTGTAGCCCACGTAGAAGCAGGCCTGCGCTCCTTTAATCGCAAAATGCCTGAAGAGATCAATCGTGTCCTGACAGACCATTGCGCTAATCTTCTTTTTACTCCCACCACTTACGCTTCCCAGCAGCTATTAAAAGAAGGCATTGCCCAAGAGGCCATTGCGCAAGTAGGGGATGTGATGTACGACACCGCTCTTTATTTTCAGCAAAAATCTCAGCAAAAAAGTCAGATTCTTGAACGCTTGGGGCTAAAATCTAAACAGTTTGTCCTAGCCACCATTCATCGCGCCGAAAATACTGATCATCCAGCCCTCCTGCAGGAAATTTTTTTAGGCCTTGCCGCTATTGGCAAGCATACCCGAGTCGTGATCCCTCTGCATCCGCGCACTCTAAACTCTTTAAAAAAGCTCAATTTGTTTGATCAGCTGAATGATCATGTAAGTTTTATTGATCCAGTTGGCTATTTGGACATGACACAGCTAGAGCATCATGCACAAGTCATCCTCACAGACTCGGGGGGCGTGCAAAAGGAAGCTTATTTCTTTCAAGTGCCTTGTTTAACCCTTCGCAGTGAAACAGAATGGGTAGAATTAGTCGACCATGGCTTTAATCGGCTGGTTCCCTTAGACACTCAATCCATTGAGGCACATTACCTGGCCTGCTGTGATTTAAAACTTGATTGGGGAACCTCTCTCTATGGCGAAGGACGTGCTGCAAATGCTATTCTGGATCGCTTAATGTGTTCTTATTGAGAAATCCCATGCTGGATCATAAGATGGAGGGAAAAACTTTCCATTTCAAAAATCCATTTCTTAATTTTAATAATATGGATTTACTTCTCGCTTATTTTTTATACGAAATACTCCTTTTACTCAGCGCTTCAGGCTAGCACTCGCTGTACTTTCTTTTTCTAGCCATTCTGGTATTGGATTTAAGGGTTTTTTACCGTCGACTAAGTAATATCAAGTGACTTTAAAATATAATCTGCGGACTGTTCAACTGCAAACCAACTAGATAGGTCATTTTCAGACCAAGCTATAATGAATTGAATCTGAATGCAGTCATTTTGATCCAATTGAGGCAAAACAACCTGTATCCCATTTGATATATATTCTATGGCATTACTATCGAGAATGTTATGAAATCGACTAGGCATCCATTTTTGCGCTCGCGCTCGCGCGCAAAGATAATCCTCATCCTCTGTGCCAATAGACAATTTTATTTTCTCACTCTCAAATGCTTGGGAAATAAGTCCTTCACCAGACTCAGGACTTCCCTCAAATTCCGAATCCAAATAAACTTTGAGGGTTACTCTTAAATCTTTACAACGGCTTTTAATTCTCCAAATTCCTGCAAGAGAAGTTTCCACTTTCATTGGTGAAGGAATTTTCGGTACAAAGTTAGCTCGTAAAAACTCAACATAGCATTCTTTTAAATCCCAACAAGAAACGATTGTTTTATCAAAACCTTCCGTTTTTGATGGTTTAACATTCAATATTTCATGCTCATTAAAAATAAAATTAAACCAAACATTCCCAAGTGGTGTAGAATAAAACAAAATATTAGAATCAACTTGGCGCAAAAAGCGCAAACTATTAAATAAGTTCATTATTCTCTTGGCATTGTTGGTACAATATGAGTGACATTGCCCCAT
>PEQL01000012.1 GCA_002786175.1 Parachlamydia sp. | reverse complement strand
TCACTTAGCAACTTGGATTAAAGAACAGACTGAACTTTTTAGAATGCAAGGGAAAGTCCATGAAACATTATTTATGATGAACCTGGCCCTTTCCCTAGTGAATCTGGCGCCAGAACTTCCGCCAAAAGTTGGAGATTACTTAGACTTTCCTACTTATGCCACCGAGATTAGAGAATGGGCCTATACTGCATTAGATCCAACCAAGCCAGAATTTGCCTTCCGTCATGCCCTATGGACAAATTTGCTGCTGCAACAGGAAAATGCTAAAGAGTTGACAGGGGAGCAGATAGCGGATTTTCTAAAGGGAATTATGGTGCTGGAAACCGCTCCTGCTGAAATTTATGAATTCGATCCCTTCCTTCAGGCCAGGGTGAATGATTTAAAAGAAAAATGGAAAGAACCGATTGGTGAATTTTTGAAAAAACCCGAAACAGCTCCTTTAGCTAAGCATGTGTTTAACTCTATCTGCCAAATTGCGCAACTCCCTCCTCCGGAGGGAGAATGGACGGGTGAATTTCCCGTCTATCGCGCAGATGTTTATGAAATTAATTTACTTGAGGGAATTGTCAAAAACACCCAAGGCGGCTGGATTTCGCGCAGCATTCCGATTCCTGTGAGAGAGGATGGCACCGTTAAAGCTGCTTTTAGTCCCAAAGAAATCCAGGGGGTTGTTGCCAAGCATAGTCTTAAAGCGGGCAAAGACATCTATCGTTTTTCTGATCAACAGGGACGCGCCAACATGATTGTAGCCTCTAGCAAGTCAGCTGAGGCCTTTAAAGAAGTTGAAATTCCGCGCGGCCATAAGACAGAAAAGCTGTGGTTACAGTCTGTGGATAAAAACACGCTTTTTGGAATTGAAGAAGTAAAAGAAGAAAAGCCAAAACGCGGCGCAGCTCTTCCGTCAGTTTTTAAAATGATGAATGCGGCCAAACAAAAAGATAAACTTCCTGCCATTCCACCTATCTTTGATAAAGCTGGATATTCTTTCTGGATTAATCCTAAAAAAAGCTCCCAGATTGTTGTATTAAATAAAAAAGGAATCCCTCGCTATCAATTTATTCTCAAAAGACAACTAACGGGAGGTCGTGTTATTACAGGGGTCATGGACCTGAGCGATGACACTAAGGGGGTCAAAAAATTTAAGAAAATAGGGAGCTTAAGCCCTAAAGCAGATCCTATCTGGCAGCAATTAACAGCTTTGGATACTCCTAAAAATATCACAGTGTGGAAAAGCGGCAAGAAAATCGAAAAAGTGGAATTGAACCGATACAATCTCGCCTTCGTTGAAAGAGATGGAAGGGCGGTGTGCACCGATCCTCGGTTAAATGGGTGGATTTTAGATGCGGCTCCTACCAGTCTGAAGAAGGGTCTAAAGCATAGCCTCGTATTACGCCACCCTACGATAGCCTCTCAATATCGACTCATTGTACCGGAAAGAAATATTTCACCTAAACCACCGGGGGTTGATTCTTCTTTGAAGTTTTTGTTCAAAACACTGAAAAGTGTGATGCGTGGACATCTTTTGGCGCTCGATTCAAAAGATCCACTTACCACAGGCTGGGGCTTTGACGAGCTCTCCGAAGAGCAAGATTTTTGGATTTTTGATATCAACCCAGCCACCTTAAATTTAGAGGAAATTTCGAGAGAATCCGTAAAACCTTATCTACATGTGGCGTTCTTAAATTATTTAGAGAACCGCCCCGAAACAAGCTTAGAAATGCTGACCCAAATACGCCGGATATCCAAGAGATGGAGCGGGGAAGATATTCAGGAAGTGCAAAAATTTATACAATTTCCCATCAAAACTCCTGATGGCGTGGCTTTGCAGCTACAATGTGCGTTGCTGGGAAAAAAATTAGGTCCTCCGCAATACCGAGGGGGAATTGAAGCCTCCATAGCAGAGCTTTATAAGGAATATCTTCAAAATGGGAGTAAGATTAGCCAGATCATCAAAATCACGCCCGAAGATGAGATCGCATGCCTTGAAGCCTTAGCGTTATATGATCCAGTTTATTTTGAAGCCAATGCGCCTTTGCTTGCGAGCCAAGGAGAGAGCCGGCGCATGAAAGCCCGGCAGATCGAGCAACCTTATTTCCCCGCACCACTTGAAGTGAGGCAGAAGATCAGCCATTTTTCAGATAGGCTGATGTGGGCTTTGCAGGATAAGCCTAGCCACTCTTCTTTCGATTTTCTCTCGCGCGATGTTTCTCAATTAGGCACAGAATTTATGGATCTTTACAAGATTGCCTCCCGAGAATCTCCTTCCAGTGCAAAATTTAAGGAATTAGATCTTAATCTGCGTGCGCTTTCCGATAAAGGGATCAATGAGAATTATTTTGAAATTTTGCAAAGCTACCTCACACGAGTTTTGGATATTCGCAAAGAAGGGACTGTGATTCCATTTCCCGAACCCCCAGAACTTGATTTGTCAGGTAAAACTGTGGAAATCAGGAAGCAAAATGATCAGACGCTGAATCAGTTTTTACAAGATTTTGAAGCAGCCATCACAGCCGCAGATGCTGCCACAGGTGGGATAAAGAAAGAAGTACCCAGAATAGATTTAGCTGAATTCGACGAAGGATTACTCCAAAATGACCTTCTTGCAGCTATTAATGCCGCTAAAAAAAGCGAATCGATAGATGAACTAACTATTGGAGAATTAGAGAAAGTGCTGCAAGCGCGCAAGCCTAAAATGGGAGCGATTCCTTTAGCAAACGTTGGACAGGCGCTTTATCCCCCTGAAGAGTTGAAGAAATTCTTCAAACCCTTGGCAAATCGAGAAACTGTCCCGCAGCTCGATTTGACAAGCCTGAAAAACGCGGGCAATCCCGCTTTAAAAGCTGCCGCTGAATTCCTTGATGAAGAGATGCGGATTGCTAAACAAGAGATTGAGTCTGGCATCCCAATGGAATTTCTCAATGGGGAAAAATCTCGCACTGCTTTAGAAAAAGATCTCTTTTCTAAGAAAAAAGAGTGGACAGCTAAGCGAGATCAAGCACGACAAGATGTCATGAAGTTGGTACAGGCTAAAACCTCATCGGCCCATGAACTCCAGCAGAAAGCAAAGTTGATTAAAAACGTCGATCTTGAACTTTTGCTCAAACATTTTCTGCAAAACGATTTAGAAGGTCTTGCTGCAAATCTCCCTGCTGATATTTCCTTTGAAGAGCTGAGGACAGCTCTTGGAAATTACCTCTTATTTGCCACGGAAGTGCAGCGTTTTGATGCCGTTCTGGATGAAGTAAAAACCTTGAGCAGCAAAAAAGAAACCATCAGCCCGATTGCGATATCCGGATTTTACTCACAACTTTCAGCCGAAAGACAGTACGATCCTGCGCAAGATCCACAGCTCCTCCTTTTTGAGTACATGACGAACCTTCTTTTGCGAGACAGCCAGCTTAAAATGGTGCAGGATTTTCTGCAGAATCCAAACTGTATCCGTCAGGCCGTTACCGGAGCGGGTAAAAGTACAGTCATCCTTGTTCTGACAGCCCTTATGCAGGCCAATGGAACCAACTTGGTGACTGTCAATTTCCCTAAACAATTGTTTGAAGAGAATTTGAACGATCTGCAAAACAAATTGGGCCGTATTTTCGAGCGTAGTGTCTACCCACTGCAATTTAACATGAGTACTCCAACAGTCACAAAGGGAGGGAAGTCAGTATTTAAAGAAATGTACGAAGACTTACTTAGAACGACTTTGGAAAAAGGCATCGTCATTTCCACTCTTGAAAGTCAGCAGGCCTTAGAGCAGAAGTGGATTCGTTTAATGGACCAGCAGTCCAAACAAGATCCAGCGACAATTCCTGACATAGAAGCGCAACATTTGAAATACCTTACCAAAATTATCCTATTTAAGCGTGAACGCGACTACACCATTTTAGATGAGTTTGATAAAGCGTTAAATCAGCGCGAGGAACGCCATCTTAAAGTGGGAAATGCCAGCCCCATCCCTAAATTTATTTGGGAAACTTCGCTCGATTTATATGATCTTTTCTTAGCAGAACCTGAACTAGGGCTGCAACACAATACGCAAGGAGCGCTCTTAACCGATCCTCAGCGCGCGGCGATTTTAGATAGAATCGCCGCGAAAGTAGCCAGCCACTGGGCGATGCAAAAGGGTCTTTCCGCTCCAGAGAAAGACTTTTTGAAAAGATATATTACTGGGGAAGATGAGGCCATTTTAGCGCACATTCAACACTGGTCACCGGAAGAATTGGACACAATCGCCGTGATCAAAGATCAATTCTACACCTTTCTTCCCTTATCTTTATCAAAGACATGTCAAGTCAGATATATGCGTTCAGCGGATGGTGTGCATACCGTCCCTTGCCTCGCGAGCGACATCCCGCGCGAAAGTTCCGAATTTGACCAAATCCTCGAGAAAATTAACTACACCATCCAAGACTACTATCAAACGGGGCTTAGAGAATCCTTTATTGAACAATGGGTAGCTTCCAAGAAACGTCTAGCCGAAGCCGGTGTCATGAATAAAGCCTACGCTTCTTTAGACGATACCCCCGAAGCTAAAGTGTTTGCAGAGTATTTTCCAGGACGTAAGTTAAGCAACTTTCTGATGAGCCAAATTCCTGAGTTACTCGAAGACTTGAATAACGATCCTAAAAAAATTCGCCGTTTTCTGGAAGAAGCTTTGAGTAAACTAGAGATTTCTTCTGGCAAAATCAGTTGCGACGGGAACAATTTAGTCTCGATGTCTAAACATACCGCAGGGGCTTCTGCCACTTTAGGCTCTTTGCATGCGCTTCCCCCTTCGATACAAACAGCAGGGGCGGAAGACAAGGGAGCCATAGGCAAAATGGTCACCACAATGCTTAAAAAGGCCCAGAACCCTGACGGGACGCTCCCTCCGATGGTACGTTATCATCCAGAAAACACGCGGGATATCATCCCTGCCGTGCTGAAGAAAGATCCGGATATTCAAGTGGTGATTGATGGATCAGGTGTTGCCGCTTTGCATGGCTTACCTTTCGGGTTGGCTTCTAAGCAACTCCTTGAAGGTCAGCCGTCGGGGACTAAGGTCAGAGGTGTGATTTTAGGGGGCGAAGGCAACCGCCAACAAGTTCAGACTCCTCGTGGAATTGTCGGACTAAATGCGGCAGGGTTGAAACCCGCCGAGCTTGGAGGTTTTTTTGACGAAAGCCGTGCCCGCGGAGCTGACTTTAAAATGATGCCCGGTGCGCGCGCCTTTATCACAGCAACCAGCAAACAGCTTTTTGAAGAAACTCTGCAAACAGCTGGGCGTTTGCGCAGAGCGGATCAACGCGCCGTTTATGGGGCAGCCACTAATGATCCTGTGAAAGATGTCGCCGATTTATTAAAAAAATCCTTAACAAATAGTGTGGATAGAGAGGCAGACAATCTTTACAGAGCTCAGAAGAAAGATTTACGCGATACAGTACGCAGTGCCATGATTGACGACTTACTTTTAACAGCACAGCAGACCGGAATAAATGACATGCTAAATCGCTATCAAGACTTTGCGAATGAAGACATTCTAATTACGCAGAAGAAAGAAGATTTAAGCCTGCCAGGCGTTTATTTTGCAAATCATGGGGTAATCAATCGCATGGATAAAAATCCTTTAGACGAGCTCAATCAATTACGTGAGTCTTATCTCCAAATTGCTCAAGGATTAGGCCTAAATCAAGCCAGCGCCAAATTACAAACGCTGGTCTATTCGCCAGATCTTATCATGCGGCTTCCGCAAAAAGTATTTGGCGGCAGCGGTCAGCAGTTGGATCAAGAAGTAGAGGTGGAAACCGAAACTGAAGTTGAATTAGAAGTTGAAGCTGAAAGAGATATCGATAAAAAAGTAGCGGAACGTATGCATGATAGATGGAGGGACTTATATTCGGATAAATATCCCAAATTCATCCAGCCCCTCAAGGAGCTATTGAACGTATTCGATGCAAAAATTCGTTTTACGGAAAACTTTTTCCCTATTGTGCAAAACAAATATAAAGACCCCATAAGAGAAGAGGTACGTCAGCCGCATGATGATATGCAGAATCCTGCCCATTATGTCGTCATCCACACCGATAAGGGTGCAAATCAATTGACCGAAGCAACTTTGATCGACAGTCTTGAGTTTGCCGAGCGGAAATTTCAAAATATCAATGGCAGTGATCCTAAAGCAGCAGCCAATGTGTATAATATGCGTTTAAGATGCTTTGTTGAAGGACCTTTGGCGCAGCCTGGTGTGCAAACACCCAATTCCATCAAACCGGAGTTGCATAAACTTCTTGCGCAAATCCGATTTTTCAATGGCGAATATGACCAATATTCCACAGAAGAATTTGACGCTTTACGTGTCTGGTTGGCTGGTTTAAAGCAAACAACACCGCAAACTGACATGGAAGAGTACTTTAAAAAAACGGTTTTAAAGTATAAACCTGAAGCTCAGCAGAATTATCCATTTAGTCCACTCGCTAAGCTATTTAAAGAACTAGCAAAAGATTAGGTTATCGGAGGTAAAATGCTTGACGTACTCACTACCACGTTTGATATGCAACATATTTTGCATCCTTTTGATAAAGATGCTACCGGGCATAAGTCAGTGATGGACAAACTGGCAGGGGGCACGGTGATTGTCGTTGGAGGGCTTGCCACCTTAGGCATTCTTCCTACCTTTTACTTAGTCACCGCCTATCGCAAAACACACTATTGGAATCATATTGCAGACCGCTTGCAAACGTTAAACACTGTACAAAGTTCGACGACAGCAGAGCAAACCCAAAAAACGAAAGCTGTGGCCGAAAAACGTTTTATACAGCTGCATTTGCTTAAACAATTGCACGCCAATCTGGCGACCGATTCTTTTGAAGAATTAAAAAGTCAGATAGAGAAAAATCATTTTGATCTTAATACTGTCGACTATAAAGGGTATTCGCTGTTTCACTATGTGATTCAGTATGAATTTGAGCAGCGGGCCGCTGAGTTCAGCAATCCAAGGACTGCCGATAATATGGAGGAAGTGCTGAAGTTATTGGAGTATCTGGAAAATCAGCCCCAGACCCATCTAAATGCCAAAACAAAAAATGGACTGACTCCCTTGCTCCTGGCAGTGGAGTATAACTTGCAGCAGACTTTTTTTGCTTTGATAAAGAATAAAAACCTAGACGTGAATGCGCGCAATCAAGAGTATTTGACACCCCTGCAGCAACTCGTTAAAGAACCCACGTCAAGCACAGCAGAGATGGTCAAAGCACTAGTAGCCCATCCGCAATTTAATCTAAGTGAAAATGCGCAGCAGCCTCCCAAATACCATGCTTTGCTTAGCACCGCATGCCGCTCCTATCAGGCCGATTTAATTGCAGTTCTGCTTGCTCTCCCCGGAGTTGAATTCATCAATCAACCCAATCCAGATCATGTGCCTGTCATTTACCATCTTTTAAATTTCTTTGAGTCTACCCAAAATTTTGCCGGCTTATCCCAATTGATCGATAAACCAGAGATTAATTACGGCAATATGGAGAATAATGGCAGTCTACTGCACTACGCGATAAAACAGAATAAAACCGGGTGTATCAAAGCATTGCTTAAGGATATGCGCGTGGATGTCAATGCCCCCAATAAGTGGGGGAGAACGCCACTAGATCTAGTGGCTGAAGGCTCAGACATTCAAAAACTCTTACTGGATCGAGGGGCGGTAAAGTCTCAGATTTGAAAAAAAAATCGTTTTTGCCTCTAATATCTCAGCTTTTGGAATTGGATATCAGAAGCCCACGACAACATGTTTGGATAAGCGAAGAATCCAAGTATTTCTTCAAGGTTTGGGAGTTATAGTTTCACAGCTTTTTCTCTATCAATGATCAGCTTCCTTAAGTCTCTTTCCGCCGAATTGTTCGGTGGTCCATTTCCGGCGTTTTTTCACCTAAATCTCTGATGAGAGGAGATGAGCAATATCTGTCTTTTAAAGCAGAGACGGTTTGATACGGTAGTGGGATCAACTCTGAAGAGTTTGCGAAATGCTCTAGCGCTTCTTCTCTGATCAATCATATAAAATGCCGCTTCTTCGCAACAGGCTAATCACATATACTGGCGGTTACCTCTATTCCTAGAGATTATATCTTAAAAAGTTGACTTTAAAATCTAAAAGTTTCTATAACTTTGAAAATCCATTTGAAAGTGCAAGGATTTCTAATGAACTCGCTAGAGAATATTGAAAAAGCTGAAAAGCCTGCATTTTTTAAAGAACAAGGGCCTTTCCCTATTAAACTTAAAGACGATGGCTGCTGCTATGTTAGTAAGCCGATTCTCTATGTTTTATTTAAGACATCTCAAGTTTTTCATAGATTACTTAGCGATAATCAACCCCCTCAACTTCCTTATCTTTCTGAAGGCCTTTTTAAGACAATAGTCGACCTGCTGCAAACGGGCACATATCATAAACAAAACGTTCTTCACTTGTTGGAAGGTTTATCCATTTTGGAATGCAGGGGACTCTCAAACAACCTGCAAGCTCAAGTTGCAGAAAAAATTAATGAATTTAAACTGACAGAGCAAAACTTTATTCAAACCATAAATGGTTACCTATGGGCAATTAAATGGGATTTGAAAAAAGTGCAAGAGAGCTGCCGGATTTTCATTCAGAATTATTTAGAGGCAAACTTTGATACCCCTACCTTTATACAAATTAAAGAAGCGATTGACTTTGTTAATGAAAACAGTCAGATTGAACTTTCTCTAAACCTCGCAAACTTTGTTCCTTCCTCAGATTCATTTAAACGCCTTAAAGATTTGTCTGATTCAGTTATTGCTTTAAGACTGCCTCTTCGTGCGAGATTATCTCAATCAGAAGTTGAGTGTCTCAGAGATCTGTCAAAGTTAAATTCTTTAATTTTTACGTGTAAAACCCTCCAAAGTTTAAACTTAGATAACTTGACCAACCTGAGGATCTTAGCTTTACCAAATTCCGACATTAATGATGATGACTTAGCTTCACTTAGAAATATCCCTTTAACCATTTTAAATTTGGATCGATGCCATCGTATTACGGGAATTGGACTAAAATATATTAACCCACTGTTGACTTCATTCACCTTAAGTGGGGTTACTCCTTTTTTTAAAGATCTTGCTGCTGAAGTCTTGCAAAGACTAGGATCTTTCGAAACATTAACTGTGTTAAAACTAAAAAGAACGACGATCAATAGTGAAGATTTACCTTCTCTTTACTCATTAAAAAATTTGACTCTTTTAGATTTAAGCCACTCACCAAAAATAGCAGACTGGGCTATTAAAAATCTTCAACCCATGGTTACTCTTGTGCACTTGTTTTTAAACAAATGCCCTATTAAAGGTTGGGGTTTGCATGATTTGCCAAATAATCTACAAACACTCAGCCTTAAAGACACACCTCTGGAAGGAGAATTTTTAAAACTCCTTGTCCCCTTACCTAGGTTATTTACTCTAATTTTGGAAAAGTGCACAGATATCAGTCCTCCTTCCTATCATACTTTAGGGAGTTTAACCAGCCTAACGGCATTGAATTTATCTGAATCACGCATCCGAGATGATATTTTCGAATATATCCGGATTCTTCCCCGATTAACCCAGGTAGATGTATCGAACTGCCACTTCCTTTCGGATGAGGCATCAGCTTTAATCTATGAACAAGTATCCAATCATACTCAAAACCCCTTTCCAAGGAGTTCCTTTATGCAACAAACTGCAGGTCTTTCTTTCATAGAAGACTATGATCAAGTCGTTAGCGAATTCGAACCAATCTATCTTGAAAAAGAAGAGCACAAAAAATTTCAAGAAGAAACCCGTGCAGAAAACGAACGCTTAAGAAAATTGTTTGAAGAAACAATCTCTCGATTTGAAAAAGAAAGAGAAGAATGTTTAACAGTAATGGGTGAACAAAAAAGAGATATTGAGCGGTTATCTAATGAAAATGAATCCTTTGCTAGTGAAATTAGTAAAATCCAAAAAACTCTAGAAGAGAAAGACTTGCTTATTGCACGTCAGCAAAAGAAAGAAGCAAAGCACAAGCGAAAAATTGTAAATTTATCGAAAACTCTAGAAGATCTGCAAAAACTGTGGGAGGACCAAGTTGCTTCTTTTGCTGCAGAAAAAGATTGTCTTGAAAAGCAGCTTGCCCAAAACCTTGAGAGAGATCTTGCCAGCGAGCAAAAAATTGCTGATTTAGCAAAAACTATAGAAGATCTGCAGGAAGACAGTGCCTTGATGAAAAAACTTTTCGAAGAACAAGTAGCTTCTCTTGCTAATGAAAAAGCTGAGCTTGAAAGCTTGCTTAATAAGCGTGAAATTGCTTACGAGAAAAAAATTGCTGATTCGGCTGAAGCTATGCAGGGCCTGGCAGGTAGAGTTCAGAAATTGCAAGACATGTTAAATGATAACGAAAAAGAACTAGATTTATTAAGAGAACAAAAAACTAAGATAAAGGAAAAAAAAGATAAACTAAAATTAGAGAATGCGGCTTTGATAGCAAAAAATAATGAATTAGAAAGCGAAAAAGTCGAAAAAGAAAACAAAAACGAAAGTGATTCCAAGAAATTGAAGCGGCAAATAAGAAATAATGAGAAAGAAATTCGTCAATTACAGAGTCAAAATCAAGCTTTGAATACACAAATATCTCAAAGACAACAAAAAAAATCAATTTGCTCTAGATTTATTCAAATTTTTAAGCGCAAAAAAAAAGCGGGAGCTGCTGCAACGAACATAAAAAAAACGTAACGATTCAGAAGATTTATAAGTTTGATAGTCAATAAGTTACGGTAGATTTTTTACGCCAGCTCTACAAAGATGCTTAAACGATGTGTTATTAATAAATTTATTAATCGACATTTTTTTAAAGACTCATTATCCACGTGCAGGGGTATCTAGATAGGTACACTAAATCATACAAAATGAGCTTTAAGTATTTTAGCTAAGCTGAATCCGACGTTGGCTAGCTCATGTCTAAGCAAGTTTGACATGCTTTCTACAGAAAGAAACGCCTCTAAGCTCAAGTCTTAAGAGGCGTTATTTAATTAATAGCTTACCTTGGCAGCCACAGGCTTGTGATCGCTCATATTCGTTTGAATACTATTTAAGCCTACATTAGAAACTGGGATATTAGTGATCTTAGCCTTGGAATTATCAGACTTAAGAGTAATCCAATCAATGCGCGTATTTAAGATCTGATGAGGGCTCGTGCAGGAGGCTTCTAAATGATTTTCATAGTCCAGTTGGTAGCCAGCATTCTTAAGGATATGCAATCGCGGGTGTAAGGATGTGACATTTGAATCCATTCCAATCAGCATCAGATCAGCGCCCTTCTCTTCAAACAAATCGATGATTGTTTGAGCTTCCATATCCCCCTTGGCAGAGTCATCAGTCCCTGTGGCGGGATCTTTTTCAATACGGTAAGGATTGCATCCTGAAAGATGTCCTGAGGCCACCAGAATCGTTTTAGCGGTTTCCTTGTCGCGCAATTGGGCAGCAAAGCCTCTTCCTAAGATATCGCCAATATTCTCGACTAATTCGAATCGTTCCTTATTGTAGGCAATTCCATTGATAGACTGAGAGGTTTCAGAAAGTAAAACCTCATAATGTTCAGGGAACATGGATGAGTCGAGATAATCTGCTTCTTGCAAACAAATAATGTCATATTTCAAATGATGCGCAAAAATGCGTTTAGCCATAATAGTGCGGGCTTCATCTAAGAGTTGAAGTGTAGGGCTTTCTGTATTTTTGGTGAGGTCTCTCAAATGGTCGTCCAGCATTTGGTTCACTTCTTCATCAAAAATCTGAACCGGGCGAATTTTATAATTTGTCATGAGTTTTTCTGACTTTTGATTCCAACTCGCATTGGGGCTATTAGGATCTGATGGAGCAGCCGTCAAGTGTTCGGAAAGTCTTTGATAATCTTTTTGATCCCATTCTTGCTGAGCAGCCAATTTTTCTTGGGTATTGGAAGAAAATAGAATTTTTAAAGCGAGTTTTTGGATTTTGTCATTGAGAGACATGTTTTCCGGTTCTGCATCTTGTCGTTCTTGCATCAGCTTTTGCATGCCGACACCACGCAGGTAATCATAATGATCAGAGAGTCCACCGCAATTATAAGAACTTATCGTTAATTCAGTAGCAGAAAGAAGGGAAAAAGAGAGACAACAAGCAGTTAAAAATTTAATAAAATTCATTTAAGCTCCTTTTTATATAAACATTAAAAATAATAACAATTTATTATTTAAAATTCAATGAAAAATGGATGGATTATAAACTCTTTAATTGATTAATTCTTTGTTGATTTTAAGGCAGACCTCAGGAGAAGGTCTTTTCAACATGTGCTTTGTGGTTTGCTAGGGGGACTTTTTACTAAACGGTGTCAGCAACAGCAGATTGCTGTGTTTTTAAGAGATGGTAGAGTGGAATTCCAATAAATAAAGCCCCGAAGCCCCAGATTAATTGCATGTAGGATACTTGCCAGAGGAGCCAAAAGCTAAACATTAGAGCCATAATAGGAATAATGACATTAGAGGAACCTTTCAACGAAGCACTCCACTCTGGTCGTTTACGCAACACCAAGAGTGCTAAACAGGTGGGGATATACTGTGCAAACCGTGCGATGACACTTAACATAGCTAACTGATAAAAATTGCCGGATAAAGCCACAGTGCAGGCTAATAGCGACGTCACTATAATGGCTATGTAGGGAGCGCCAAAACGATTTTTTTGCGCAATTACGCTCGGGATAAGCCTATCTTCGGCCAAAGCTATGGCAATACGCGGACTCATGAAGGAAGCAGCTAAATTAATGCCGCCAATTGAAATGAGCATCCCTAAATTCACAAAATCTCGTCCCCCTTTGCCAACGAGTGCAAAGGCGATATCGGATACAGGGGCTATGCTTTGCGCGAGTTGAGGACCTAGGATGCCAATGGCAATCACTTGTAGGGAAAAGTAAAGAAAAGAACAAAATCCAATAACGATGACGATGGCAATCGGAATATTTTTTTGGGGATTGTCCATTTCTTGCGCAGCTACGGCCAAGGTTTCAAAGCCAGTAAAGGCATAAAAAACCATGATAAGAGCCTCTTTCATCGCACTAGGTTCAACTAGATTTGTAAATGGAGAAGCAAAGTTTTCCGATTCAAAGTAGAAAGCGCCTAAAAAGATAATCAGCAGGAGAGGGATGATCTTAGCGATAGTGATGACATTGTTTAAAAATTTAAACGAGCTGACGCCGACTAAATTTAATAAACTCAGTGAGAAGACGAGCGTAATGATTAACGAGGTACGCAGGGGGTCATCCATCACAGAAGGGAAGAGAGCGCTTAAACCCGTGACAAATCCAACGGCCAAAGCTGCCCAGGCAATAATGCTGACGACCCATTTCATCATGCCGACTTCGAAACCGACAAAATCGCCAAAGGCCTCTTTTGCATAGAGATAAGCTGCTCCATTGCGATTGAACAGCGTCGCGCATTTGGCAAAGCACAAAGCAATCAACGTAACCAATAATGTTGCGAGAAGATAAAGGAAGGGGCTAAGCGTGCCTACGAGGGACATCATTTTGCCTGGCAAAATAAAAACGCTAGTCCCAATCATGCTGTTAATGCCTAGCAAGATGATACTGAGTAAGCCTAATCCTTTTTTTGGTGTCAAGCTCATGAACCACCTTGGTGTCTATGCTGATTCACGACTTCAACGAAATAATCGAATAGTTTTTGCATTTTGGGATCGTGAGGGATCATCATTTCAGGATGCCACTGTACAGCAAGGATAAAAGGATTTATTAGGCTTTCAATGCCCTCGATTAATCCATCTTTAGTTTGCGCATTTATCGTAAAGATCGAGGCTAGTTGCTTAATTGCCTGATGGTGCAGGCTATTGGTCAGCAGAGAAGAATCTCCAAAAATTTGTTGAAGAATGGTTCCGGGCTTTAAATCGACCGTATGTGTTGAAATATGCTTTTGGACTTTTTGTGCATGCTGGATGTCGGTTTTTGTCATGTGAGGAATGTCTTGATACAATGTTCCACCAAAAGCCGCATTTAATAGTTGCAGTCCGCGGCAAATTCCTAAAATAGGCTTGTTTGTTTCTTGGGCAATTTTAACGAGATGGAGTTCATAGGTATCGCGTTTAGGGTAGATTGGACCTAATTGGGGATGGGGTTCTTCTCCGTAAACTAGAGGATTGATATCTATTCCCCCCGAAAGCAATAGTCCGTCAACATGAGACATCTGAACTCTAGCTACACTCTCATCTTCGACAAAGGGTAGCATAAGTGGGATTCCTCCTGCACGAAGAATTACATCAATGTAAGAGGAATTCACATAGATGCGTTCTTGTCCAAGTTCCGGGCCAGAACTTTCAATTAAATAGTTAGTTGAAATTCCGATAATAGCTTTTCTAGATTTCATAAAAACCAAATTTACAATAATTAATTTTAAAATTATACCAAATTAATTCTAATCTGTCAATTTTGATTGATATTTATATAGCTGAATACTTTCAATAAAAATATGTCATTTGGCGGCTTTTTTAAAACCTCACCCTACCCGGAAGTTGAATTAGATATTCAACGTTCGAAAGATTCTCGCAGAGAGATTGATTGATGAGCTATTTATTAGACACCTGCATTCTTTCAAAACTACGAAAAATTAGTCACTGAATGCAACAATGCTTTAAGTTGCCATTTTTGTTTTTATTGTTATATAATAGTTTATTAAATAATAAAAATATAGTTGAGGAATTCGTGCCAAATTTCCCAGTAATAAAAAATCAAACAGAATTAAATAATCATCTCGGAAAGATAAAATTGGACATGGAGGATAAGCATAAGTGGCTTACCCGTGATATCATAAGTGCTAAAAAAGACTCTACTTTCTTTCGCTTAATAAAAAAGATCCTTAATATTTTTCCAGGGGATCGTTTTGCTAAGGTTCGCCCAGATAACGTTGCTCGCGGGCTGGTTGCATTTTGCAAACAACCACAAAATCAACCTTGGATTGACAAAGATATCGCTTCTCTAGCCTGCACTATTTTAGACCTGCTGCAAAATAAAACCAAAAAGGCAAAAAAAAGTGCTGTCTATAAACAGGAGATCGAAAAAGCCAAAAGTGAAATTCTTGCGTTAGTGAAAAAAGGCACTAATCAACCAAGCAAAACGCAAATGATTGAAATTTCAGGGACACCAAACAAGATAGATGAACTCTTACAAGATTTCTCCAAAAAGATAGAAAACGCAGATGAAATTCACATTGCAGAACCTTTGACGCCAGAGCAAGAAAAAATCGTAAAAGATGCCATCACTCAATCTGCTACTGTTAAGAAAGTGGTTGTCAGTCCCAAGGTTCTTGTGACAAATAAAGATTTTGTAGATGCATTAAGCTTAAACCAAAAACTCGAACTCAAAATTGATCCCTTGGCCTCTAGCAGTGCCAAAACTGTTGAAATCTCAGGTGCTCCAGACAAGATAGATGAACTCTTACAAGATTTCTCTAAGAAGATAGAAAACGCAGATGAAATTCACATTGCAGAACCTTTGACGCCAGAGCAAGAAAAAATCGTAAAAAATGCCATCAATCAATCTGCTACCGTCAAGAAAGTGGTCATTAGCCCTGAAGTTGCAAAGACCAATAAGAAATGGATCGATGCCTTGAAGCTAAGCAGAAAGTTCATAATTCTGACCGATTCGCATCTCTCAAAAGATCAACGTCAATTTTATCTCGGTAAGAGCAATTCATCAAAAGTTCTGCGCGGAGCTCCAGTCACAGAGCTTCTTAAGAAACTTGCAGAGCATATAGACGATTTGGAAGACATTGAAATAGTCGCAGAACTGACCCTCGAACAAGAAGAAGAGCTTGCACGCTTGATTGCTAAAGCTTCCAAACTGCAAACCGTTATTGCTGAATTTGACTGCATCCAGCCTGAGGGAGTTAAATCAGGAGCTAAGCTTTTGGAGGCAATTTGTAGTAAAAAAGGATTGAAAGAAGTTTCTTGTCCTGCAAGTGATCAATGGATTTCCACGCTAATTCAACATCCTGAGACAATCGAAACCCTTCATATACAGCCTGATTTCATTAATAGAAAACCAAGCTTAACCCCAGAGGGGATCCAAAAACTCGCTGTGTGTCCAAACTTAAAAACTATCTCCCTTGCTTATCCTCACTGGCTCAGGCAAGAAATGACTCCAGTTGTTCAAGCTTTTGCTCAACTCCCGCATCTGGAAAAATTGAAATTAGAGCATGATAAGAAATTCCTTAAATCCTTGCCGGATGTCATAGAAACTTTTCCCTGTTTATCAAAGCTAGAGCTTTTCTTTTGTGATCCCCCGGTTGAGGCACTGGATAGGCTTTCATTGAAAAAGACAAAAATCGAAGAGATTGCGATTGACTATCTTGATATCCCTGATAAGAAGAAATTATTCACTGTCCTTAGTCGCTTTAATTTGAAGAAATTTACTTTGAAGCGTTGCAATCTTAATTATGAGGATTATAAAGACCTAGAACGTTTAACTTCATTAGAGGAGCTTACAATTCATTATCCTTGCGATGGGAATGAAGTTGGAACCATAGAAAAATTGTTGAAAAAGCTTCCTGCTTTAAAAAAAGTTAAATTTTATCCAACTGAGGGTTTAATTACCCATGCTTATCAATTTACGGTAAGCAGACACGGAAACTCCTTGCTTCCTCATGAAATTGACAAACTGCAAAAAATATTTGCTGGTCGTGATCTTACAATTTCATCCATTCGAGCGCAGTTTGTAAGTGAATGAAAAATAAGCACTCCAGCTTTGTAAGTTTTCTTTAGCATTTGCCAATTATAATTTAGAAAAAGTTTAATAAATTAAATCTTTATTGTAGTATGAGGTTTTATGCAATTTAATGCTGAAAGACCAAAACATCTCCTGATGGTTTTTTATTCGAAGTGACAAACGCTAGAAATGAAGTTAAAGGATATTTTTACGGATCCAATCATTTAGCAGATAAAGAAATGTCAGGAGCTCTCCAAAGTGTAAAAATCCGAGACGTCTTCAAAAAATCCGTTAAGGTTCAGTTTGAAAATATAAAAAGATATTTAGTAGAGCATAGCTGAGAGAGAGCGGTAAACTTTCGGCTGTATTATTAGAGATAGAAGCTTCCCCCCAAACCTTTTTTAACTGTGAAACTTTTGGTAAACCACCTTTGAATGAAGAGCTTGAGATCACTAGACCTGGAATGGACTTTCATTTATTAGGTGAAGCTTATGCGCAAGGAAAACCTGTAGCCTCGCTAGAAGGTAAGAATGCTAGCTGGCAAGATAAAGCCACAGAAGAGGATATCCCAAAATTTTTAGAAAAATTGCAAAATTTCTTTGAAGATGATCCCCAGCTTATTCAGCGCTTTCTCGAAGGAATTAAAGGTGAAAAAAGTGGTGAAGTCGATGCTGAAGAAACCGGGAACTTTTCCAAGAGCTCCAGCTGGCATGGAAAGAAGGTAATAGTGACCAATTTGTGGAGATCTCCAATAAGCTCCCTGGTAACTTTTTGGAAGATTTAAAAAAAATTAATGCGATTTTTTTAAATGATAAGACATTAAAGGACTACAGCCCTGAAGAAACTAAGTCTCTTCTTGACATTGCCTTTCAACGTAACCGAGAACTTGATTTAGCCAAAAAAGTTCACGGCATACTTGTTTCTGAAACGGACGCTGGTCCGCAGTTTTTTGTATTCGGCAACAACCACTTAGTGAGCCAAGATAACATTAATCTTGTCTCTCTTTTAGCCGCCAAAGGTTGGCAGCTAAAACAAATTATTTAAGGTTTTTTATGGAAATAGATCCAGCTGAAGAATTAAAAAGACGAATGAAAATGTATGAATGCCATCAAGAAAAGGCGCAGCAATCAGATAAGACAAGCAAAAAAACAACTTCAGAGAATAGTTCTATTAGTCAGGGAATCAAAGGTCGAAAAGCCGCATCTGCTTCTTCTTCAGATTCCATCGAAACTAAAATTTTCAATCGGAAAATTAAGAACCAGTAGCGAGCGATCGAGAAAAGTCCAGTCCTTGCTCTCTCAAAGAGACGTAGCCTTGATTTCCGATCACGATATGGTCATTCACGAAAATACCCACCAGCCGTCCGACCGAGGTCAGCGTTTTGGTGACTTCAAAGTCTTCTTTGGAGGGGGTGGGATCTCCACTGGGGTGGTTGTGTGCCAAGATCATCCCAGCGGCACGATGGCGTATAGCTGGGTAGAAAACTTCTCGAGGATGGACCAGGGTGGTCGTTAAGGTGCCGATAGCGATAGTTTCTGAGCAAATGACGTAGCCTTTGACATCTTGCAAAATCACTACAAAATGTTCACGCATTTCATTTTCTAGTTTGTCTTTGATGAGATGATAGGCATGCAGGGGCGTTTTCACTTGAAATCGAGGTGTGGATTGAATGCGCGCCAAGCGCATGCCTAGATTTAAAGCGGCTTTGAGTTGGATTGCTTTGGCCGTGCCTAAACCTTTGATTTGGCATAATTCTTCAATGGTGGCTTCAGCTAAATTTTGCAATGAGCCAAAGCGTCCCATGATCGCCTGTGAGAGCTGCAGGATGGGCATTCCTTTCATGCCGCTGCCTAAGAGAACGGCGATCAGCTCGATGGCAGAAAGGACATCGGGACCGTGCTGTAAGAGCCGCTCCCGAGGTCTTTCTGCCATAGGTAGACTGAGAACCGAATAGGGCATTGTTTCATTCATCGGCAATATAATCTTTCCACTTGTTTACCAGGGCAGTTGGGAGATCGACTTCAATCAACACATCATTTTCGTCATATTCTTGGCTTAGGACATTGCCGCTGCGGCGCACTTCGCTGACTAGGGCGTATTCACTTTGCGGAATGCGCATGTTGACGCTTTTACGTTGGCGACCCAATTCTTGCAACATGATTTCTTCAAGATTTTCGAATCCTTGATGTTTTAAAGCGGACAACGGCACTGTATGCGCAAATTCTAAGCGTAGCTTAGTCACTAGGCTTGGATCTTGAGATTGATCGATCTTATTTAAAACTGTAATGATAGGTTTTTTACCAGCACCCAGCTCATGCAAAACTTCCAGTGTGGTTTTGGCCTGTTCAAGAGCCATTGGATGGGTAGCATCAATCACATGAATTAAAATATCGGCCTGAATGGCTTCTTCGAGTGTACTTTTAAAAGCTGCGACAAGCAGGTGAGGGAGCTTGCGAATAAATCCGACGGTATCAATCAAAAGCACTTCTTGACCAGTGGATAGAGAGAACTTGCGGGTAGTGGTGTCTAAGGTGGCGAACAACTTATCCTCTACAAAAACATCCGCATCGGTTAAGGCATTTAGCAGGGTAGATTTACCGGCATTCGTATATCCCACCAGTGCAAAGACTGGTGTTGTAGATCGCATGCGTGCACCACGTTGAACTTCCCGATGCCCTTTGACAACCTCAATTTCACTTAAAAGCTGCTCAAGGCGTTTTTTTAACAGGCGGCGATCGAGTTCAATCTGTTTTTCCCCTTCACCCTTTTGATAGCCTCCACCTCCACCACTTCCGTGTTGTCTCGATAAGTGAGACCACAATCTTTTTAATCTGGGGGCTTGATACTTAACCCGCGCATATTCAATCTGCAAACGTGCTTCTTTAGTGCGTGCTCTTTGGGCAAAAACTTCCAAAATCACTTCTGTGCGATCCATGACCGGGAGTTGGAAAATCTTTTCTAAATTGCGTTGTTGACTGGGGGAGATCTCATCATCAAAAATGATCAGATCAGCACCAATTTCTTTGCTGAGAGTCACGAGCTCTTCTAGCTTGCCCTGAGTGATATAAGTAGAGGCATCGAACTTGCGAGTTGGACAGGGGACTTTGGCGAGTACTCCAACTCCATAGGTTTTAGAAAGTAACTCTAACTCATCTAGATGCTCTTCACAAAGGGCTTTGTTTTCATTCCCCTGGTAGGCAGAGACAAGTAAAGCCTTTTTTTCAACTTGCAAATCAGATTCACTTGGTGGTATTGTCATTCCCTTTTGCACGGGTTTTCCTCCGTAAATTGAAGAACAGAAGTTTAAACATTTTAGCATATTTATTCTAGTATTAATAGGACTTATGGAAGTACAAACGTCTCTTTTTAACTGGGGAGGCAATGCAGAAATGTTGCAACCCCTTGAGCAATTAAGTTTAGAAGATCTGCGAGCCGTCGCACGTGTGTCAAAGACTGGAAGAACTTTAGCCGGACTCATTTGGCGTTTTCAATTGATGCATTTATTCGCACATATCGAAGAACGGAAAGAATTTTTTGCCAAGCACACGGATTTTTACTCTCAAAGGGTGAGGGAGCTTCTTTTTCAGACTGAAGATGAATTCAAATCATGCAAAAAAAATAACCGAGTGATTTCCTATGCATTAGTGGTAAAGGTCTGTAAATTATATCAGGCCATGCTATTTAGAGACCCCGACGTTTCCAGAGTCTCAAAATTACCCCCACTTGCCATTGAGTGTTGCAAAACAATGGCCTTAATTCAAAAAGACACAAAACCTGTATTGGTATTCAAAGAAGGGGCAAAAAAAGTTTTAGACCTCCTTAGGGCTTTAAATCTTTATCGGGAATTTTCAGGAGCTCAAACTGAAATTCACATGGTTTTGCTAGGTAAGCATCATTTGGCTACGTTAAGGCCGATTGGTTTTGATAAGAATCGCAACCCTATCTCCCTTGTCTATACTCAAGCTCGTTATGATCCAAAAACTGGCGTAAAAGTGATTAAGACCAATTCGTTAGGATCGGAGCATTTCCAATCACACGCACTGGCAGATCTGGTCAATGCTATTTTTAAACCTTCGGATAGAAAAAAGAACATTCTCCCTCATAATGGATGCAAGGAATTTATTCCCTTAGGAGACGTGATGGATTTTATGGAAAAAAACCAAATTCGAAGGATTAAAGCTGAAATTTGACCTCAAGCCCATCGTAAGCTAAACGGACATGTGGAGGCAGGTAAGCATTTGTTTTTTCATGATCAAGTTCATGTGCCAGGTGAGTGAGCCAAACCTGCTTGGCATGTACTTTGTCTGCAAAAGCGATGGCTTCATCCACCGTGAGATGGAGTGGCGAAGGGGTGAAACGGAGTGCGCTGATAATTAAAATTTCTACGTCAGCCAGATCTTCAAAAATCGAGGGAGGATAATGTCTAATATCGGAGACAAATGCTAAGTTGCCGCAGCGGAAGCCATTGACGAGCATGCCTCCCTGTTCGTAAGTGAAATATTTCAATTTTACAGACAAGAAATCAATTTCGCCTCTTTCACCCTCGAGCAATTGAATATTCATCTTGGTAGTTAGTTTATCGATGCTGGTTTGCTGGGCGCGAAAAATATAGCTATAGCGGTGTTTAAGTTCTTCAAAAGTGGCTTGAGACATTAGGCAGGGGAGAGATTTACGCGTGTGCATGTAAAAGACTCGTAAATCATCGATTCCTGCTGAATGATCGTGATGTGCATGAGTAAAAATGACTCCATCAAGTCTATCGATTTTGTTTTTAAGTGCTTGCGTGCGGAAGTCAGGGCCGGCATCGATCAAAATTTTCTCAGCCCCAATCATGAGTAATCCTGAGGGGCGCATTCTTTTGTTAAAAGAAGAACCAGAGTCACATACCGCACAGTGGCATCCTACGACAGGAATCCCCATCGAGCCACCCGTTCCTAAAAAAAGAAAGCGTCCTTCAGTCATGCTGACCTGCTAACATTTTGATCACAGTTGGATAGATTGCTCGATGATAAAAATAGGCTTGTTGCGCTTCTTGCCCTTGTTCGCGCAGCTGAACCCGGAAAAAATCGCCTCGAGCGGCAAAATCGACTTCTTGAAAGACACTTTTAACAGAAGTGAAGTTCTTGGCAGATTTTTCTTCAATCTGAATGATCAATTTAACAGGAGGCGGCTCGCGGAAAGCATTGATTACAGCATCTGAAGGCGATTCAATGCTTTTATCAGACGCAATAAGTGTGTAGATTTTCTGATAATCTTCTGTAGAAATTTCCTTTGTTTGCCAAAGATGGGTTTCTGGATTAAAAAAAGATAGATCGATGCGATTAAATTGAAGGGGGGAAATATGTTTACTCCGCTCCTTTTCAGTCAGTGAGCTAAAGTGTTGAATGACTTCTGGCGATAACAGGATATTGCTGAGAGTATAGTGTCCAGTACCACTGGAAGAATAAATGATATAGAGGATGCCAAACAAGGCGCTTCCTATGGCAGCTCCAAAAACCAGTAAAAGATTTTGGATCTCTTTTTTTTTCTCTCCTTCGTGCATTTGCTATTCCTCTGACATCCTGTTTCTACTATTTTTCTGATTTTTTCCTTTCCTGTCTACCTATTTAAAACTCATGAATTTGATTGAAGTAAAAAAAATAACTCCTTATAGCTGATGATTTTCGGGTGTCTTTGAATCGCAAAAAACAATCGAGAAGGAGAAAATATGACACATTATCTTGGCGCAATGATTACCGGAAGCCCTATTCGTTATGAAAGTGATGAAAGTTATAATCGAATTATCAAAGGACAACTATCGTACAAGGATGATGAAAAGCCTTATGCCGAAAAAAAAGTAAATATTTTTATTCAAGGATGGTTTGGAAGGTTCTTTATAGGGAAAGTTAGAACAGACAAAACTGGAAAATTTAAATTTAAGTGCCATTGGGAATGTGGATGGCTGAGCAGTCTACATGTCATTTTAGCCATTATGAAAAAAACGCGTCCTTTTTCAGATTATGGAGTGTTATGTGCCAAAAAAACCGTCAGCGTGGAAGAAATCCACTTAAGAACTTCAGCGCAAACTTTTATCATAGATGCAGGTGAGTACGCCCTTAAAAGCCAGGTTCAACCCAAGGATTTAACCAAAGTGGCGACACCTACCCGCATCCAAATGCAGTCCCCTGACTATTTTTTCCGTTTTGCCAAAGCCGTGTTCCCCGAAGCGATTAAGCGTTTAGTGGTAAACATAGCTGGTGGAATCATGTCTTTAGAAACTGTCCAATATATCTTCGATTTAGTGGGGAAACAATATGACCATTATCCCAATACAGCGGGAGCTTTAATTTATTGCCTCATGAACACTGTTTGTGCAGTTCCCTATCGATTAGAAGACAACTTGATTATTTGGGAAGCACTATGGGATAAATCCCCCCTTACAGGAAATCCACTCAAGTTTGATAAAGAAGATGCCTTGCCCAATGTTAAAGTTTTTGGTAGAAAAGATACACCTCAAGGCTCAGTTAAATTGCATTCGATTGAGATTAAATTTCGTTCAGATCGTGACTGGAAAGTCGTTAATCCAGATGATGAATTGTTGGAATGGGCCGTTTATGTGGCCAAATCTGTATTTGCTCTGAAAGGGGAAGCTGAAGAACATTTAGCGAAAGGACATTTACTGTTAGGAATCGACGCAGAAAAATTCCAAAAATATATCACACCCGGCAACCCCCTCTATAAAGTTTTATCGCCTCACTTAGATCAAGTTGAATTTATCAATTGGATTGGATCGATGGGCATTATTTTTGACAATAATAGTGTCTTAGAATCTTTAACAGCTTTGACGGGGGAATCGTTAGGAGAAGTTTTTGTGTCTGCTGTTGTGTGCAATGGAGATTACACGCGAACGGATCATGTGCAAGAGCCATTAAGTGAAGAGCATACGAAAGCCCTTGCCGAAAAGCATCATCTAAGCGTTTTAGAAAAGTATGTGGATCAAGTTTTAAAAGAAGATGGAGAAAAAATAGCAGAATCTAAATATTGGAAAGAAATTCACGACTGGACTGATAGTGTACATAAACGCTGTGAAGCGATTCCTAAGGTTACAGAATTTGCGGATGCTCCGCAAATTGGGGATATGGAAAGACTTAAAGCGCGAGCAGTGCGTTTGCTATTCCTGGCAACACTCGGGCACGGAGGCGTACATGCGGGCCAAGGAGTCTTAACTAACGTCTTTTCAGCTTCAATGGGGATGAATAACCGTGCCTTAAAAGGAGACAAATTCGCTCCAGATGGAAATACAGACCCGCGTAAAGGGGCTTACGGTATTTTCATTGCGCGTACGTTAATGAATTTTGAAACAGATAAATTGATCGATAATCGTCATGGAGCAGTGGATCAAAGATTGCTTGATATCGTTAACGAGCATAGAAAGGGTTATCCATCTCATATTTTAAAAATGATTCCGGAAGCGGTGCAAATTTAAATGGATAAAAAAAGCCTTACACTTTAGATGTAAGGCTTTTAAGTAAGAAATTGATTTTAGCGATTATTTTCTAGCAGCAGCGTAAGCAGATTTCATTTTGCTTGAGGCTTTATTTCCATGGCTGATTAGAGATTTCAATTTGCTTGCCGCTGAAGACCTAGAGGAATGGGCCGCAGCGGAAGTGTGTCTTGCTCTGGCAGCTGTTTTAGTGGCTTTAGATCTTGTTCTTGAAGTCAAGGCAGGGCTTTTTACCGCTCTTTTTGACAAGGAGCTAGTTTTTTTGGAAGAGGCGCTTGAAGAAGCTTTGGCTTTTGCGCTCGCTGGAGATTTTTTAGCTTTCGTTGTTTTTGCAGCGGGGCTTTTTGCTTTAGCGGCAGTTTTAGAAGCTCTAGCGTTCGTTACAGTTGTTTTTTGTTTGGCAGTTGCGTTTAAGCTTTTGGCGGCTTGGCTATTGACTCCAGTGGAGAAAAAAGTTCCATCAGCAATTTTGGTGAGTTTTTTATCCGCTGCACCTTCTTCATTTAAATTTTCTTGCAGCAGATCCGCAATCTCGCTCTTTAAGCTGAGATGATTTGCAAAACTGCGCAGCGTCCCATAAGAAGCCATTTCATAGTGTTCAATTTTTTGTGCAGCACTGATAATTGCGGCATCTAAAGTAGGGGATTTAGTTTTATTTCTGACGATATCTTCAGCTTCGTGAATAAGGCCTTGCATTGCTTTGCAAGTTTTTTGCGTCAGAGGAATTCCTAGGATCGAAAAAATCTTTTTGATTCTTTTCGCTTGATTTTTTGTTTCTACTAAATGCTTAGTGAGTGAGTTTTTTAACTCAGGTAAAGAGGCTAGCTTAATTAATTTGGGAAGGGAATCGGTGATTTGCATTTCGGAATTGTACATATCAGCTAGTTCATCTATAAACAATTTATTTAAACCTTGGGTTTTCATACGCTCTCTCCTTAAAAAATTAATTAAAATGGTTAAGTTTTTTTATTTTCTCTAGAATAGCCTTCTAAGAATGCCTGAGGATTCTTAAAAAAATAGGCTCCTGAGTTGGTCAAATAAAAATTCCTTGTATGATTTTAGGATATACAGGTTTTTAAAAATTTTAGTATATATATTTGTTGTGATTTTTTTGGCTTTACCAGAACGCATGAGAAAAAGCTTTTTTGGCAAGAGATATTTAATCTGCGCAGAGGCTAGTGGAAGGGAATTCGATGGTTCACCAGCGGACTTATTAAGCAGCAGCCATTTCTTTGAATATGTTTTGTAAATGGCTGTTAGAATAGGCCGCTGTTTTTTCAGGGAAGCCTGCAAGAATATGTTGCTGGAACAACGTGCGCATTTTTTCCGGTCCTTGTTCTTGGAACCATTTTTTTAAAATTTCCTGTTTCTTCTTTGAATAGGAAGATTCGCCGTTCAAAAATTCAACTTTCACAATTTTCTCAAGCAGTTCCTCCGATACAGGCTTGCTTTCATCGTAAAAGCCAAAGGCTAGGTTATAAGCCGTCTCTTTGCGCTGCTTGGCTTCATGCTGGCTTAAGATAACAACTGTATTGTCATTTTGGACTTCAACAAAGTGAAAAGGGATCCGATAGTTTCCAAAAAGTTTTAAATCTTCTGGCCGGGGTTTCTCAGAGGGCCATTCAAAAACGTTCAGGGTCAAATGAACGCCTTCAAACGCAGCCGCATAATTTTTTAGAACAGGATTCAGCGCAAGGTACTCTTGCAATGTAAAAAAGGGTGTCGGGTGATTGAAATCTTCAAACTTGAATTGAGCTAATTTTTGCGGAGCAAGTCCCATGCCGTCATGTAAGCCTAAGTTGACATTCTCTATTTCTTGTTGCTCCTGTGTTTCCAACTCAGTTTCAGTCTGCATTTCAGTTTCTTGCTCTGTTTCAACGGTTTGATCTGAATCCATCGCGCGTAGAGGAACAAATACCTTAGCGGTTAATGATCCCGTATATTTTTTACAAATGTCATTAATTTCTTCAGAAGCGGCTTTTTTGGGGATTCCTTTGGTTTCAAGGAATGGCAAAGCGGTAAAGATCTCCTCAACTTTATCCATAAATTTCGCTTGAAGATCTTGCATGACAATGGCGCTATCTTCTTCGTGGCAAATGGTTCCATAAAGATCTTTGGGTAGAATATTGCCTTCTGCGATCCATGTCTTCGCGAGATGTTGGAAAGCCTGTTCTTTCTCTACTTTAGTGAATGCATTGTTCACTAATACATTCAACAATAAGGATTGGAAGGTAGATTCGAGTTCCTGGCGCAAAGCTTTAAAGTTATCTTTGCCTTGTTGCTGGACTTGATTCATCACTGTAAAACGTAAGATATCATCGAAGGTTGGTTTGTTTGTGATGTGAAGCTTCTGCTGAATGATCGATTCCACTTCTTGTGTCAGGAGAAACTTGATACGCTGCCCTTTAGTTTCCAGGCCGCGCAGGCGCCATACGGCTTGCAAGAGATCCCGAAGCAGCATATTTTCATCAATAGTCACAATTCCAACGGCTCCACTCTTTTGAGGCACATCTGCGCCAGTGGTGTGGCTTTGATCCAGGAAAGTTTGGCGTTTATCCACAGGTGTTTTAGATTCAGACAAAGGCGTTTCATGTACCCCATCCGTTTCAGTCTGTGCATTTTTCGCGTTATAAAATACCACCGGCTTAGCATTTTTTTGCGCCATTGTTTTAGCGATAGCGGTATTACCGCCTTCTTTAAAATAGCCACCCGCATCAGCCATTAAGTCGTAGAAAATTTGCTGGGCTTGGAGCTGAGTAAGCATCTCCTCGGTCGAGCCTTCTTTAATCACATGGACTTCATGCAAGCTATGCTTTCGCAAGATTTTAATGGTCTTGATATCGATGCCAGGCTCTGGTTCAGGATGAAGTTTGCGGTGCATGCTTTCACCGTTCCATAAAGTGCCAGTGCAGGCCGCGATCCTTTTGCTGAAAAAAGCGATTAAGTTATGCGGATTGCAACTCATTTTATGGCTGAAAATATCCATTTGAGGAAGGATGATATTTGAGACGAATAAGCCTTTTTGCTTTTCACTCGCATTAATGAAATGGACGATTTGCTCAATATGCACTTCTTTTTGATTGAATAAGGGAATCGCCAATGTGCCTTTGAGTTTACAGAAGGTTCGCCACGCTTCAGTTTCTTCAAGAGTCAGGCCAGGATGTTCTTTTAATTCGTTCATTGCCTTGCTCTGCAGGCGAGAGGTTTCCTGTAAAATGATCTCTTTGGTGACGCCCGCTTTTGCGTAATACTGAAACGTATAATTCATCGTGACATAAGAGTTGGCGAATTGGGATCCTGAATTGGGAGTATTTGCGGCAGCATAAGGGATAGCGATTGGAGTTTGATTTTTAGGATCTAACCCGTATTTTTTGTTGAAATTTTTCGCCAGTGTATGCGGGAGAAAACTGGAGATTTCTTCAGCCGCCAGCGCTAGAATATTTTTCACTTCATCTGACTGTTGATGAAAAAAAGCTTGAGCTCCCTCCAGGTGCACTATGTCATGGCATAAATAACCGATGGTTAATTTTTTATGTTCAGGATTCAGCCCGTTGATAAAACTTTGGACCGAGCTCATGATAGCTACAGATTCAAACTGTTCACTCCCTAAACGAGCTAAAAACTTTTCGGCCAGTTTTTGTTTAATTTTTTCGTGATAAAGTTCCTCTGTGAAAACAGGCGCATTTTTAATGGCGTGGGGATCACTATCCAACTGAGCGAGTACCTTAATCTCCGGATCAGTATAGAGCAGATTAAAAAGTAAGGAAATCGTTTGCACTTCGCTAGGGACTAATGATTTTTTAGTTCCTAAACTAAAGCAGACTTCATGCAGCACATTCAAGATGCTGTCGGCTTCATCGATTAAAGGGAAGGCTTTTTCTAGTTTTAAAAGAATTTGCTGCATGAGTTTTAATTCTTCCGGAAATTCACCGCGCGGGAGATGGTCACTGCATTTTTTTAAAAATTTTAGGATAAAACATTCAAGGCTTTTACTCGTTAGAATCAAGCATTCCTGTTCTTTTTGAATGCGATTCAAATCATCTAAAATTGTCTGTAGAGAATGCTTCGAAAAGAGGGTATTGCGGTCGAAATGCAAAGAACGCAAGGGAAGGGCGAAGGCATTGTCCAAAATTTTTTGGGTGTCGGATGAAACACTTTCGAAGAGGGGCTGCGGGACCACAAGCATTGAAAGCGTTTCCCCATCCGCGCGCAGTAAAGCCAGTAAAGGTAAAAGCACTTTGGATTTGCCTGACCCCATAATCATTTCGACCACAGGATTTAAGTCTCCCTCTTTTAAGAATTTAGCGAGCATACCCACCTGTGCGCTGCGCAAATACATATTCGCATAGTATTCAAAGACAAGGTAGGCCGGATTTTGACTTGGATCATAACGTCGCTTATCCAACAGCGTCGTTGCCAGCTGTTGGATGAGTTCTTCTTTTTCGCTCTCTTTTTGGCAGGCGTTAACTTCTTGAAGTAGCAGTGCAGCTCGCTGTCTTTGCTGTTCATGCGTCTGCAGTGCGAGTAATTCGCCAAGACGTTCAAAGAGGAGATGCACACTTTTTTCGTCTAAGCTCGCATTCCGTCGCAATAAAGCTGTTGGATCTTTTTTGGCATAACAGGCTAAAAGATCATCGAGCGTAAATAATTTCTGCTGTCTGGCTTCTCTCTTAAGCTGTTGTAAAACATTAGCGACACCTTGCAAGGAAGGTCTATTCGCAATTTCTAAAATTTCGATCTGCAAATTCTTTAACCGGACTTCAGCCTCTTTTTTGCCGGACTTCAGAACATTTTCTAGTTTTTGAATACCTTGAGGGTTTAATTGATAGCGTTTAGTTACTTGGTCTTGAATGGGATCATTGATTTCTGAACTCAATTTGGCGAATTTTTTCTTATAGAGAGGTTCAGTGCATAATGGATGTTCAGCTTCCTGTTTTAAAAATGCTTTAAGCTCGCTTGCATTCTCTGCCTGAACTTTGGTCGATACAAAACATTTAGCTTCTTTACACAGTTCCTTGAATGGCTTCAGCGCTGGAATAGGATACACCGCATTAATGTGCGGGAGCTTTGCGGGTTCAGGATCTAGCCGGAAGTTGACAGGGGTAAGGTTTGGCAGCTCCTCAGGCGGGGCTTTTTCCTCATATAGAGGCTGTAAAAAGTCCTTTCCGATGGTATCCGCAATCTCTTTAACTTGATTCCACCAAGCATCTCGTCCTTTATCGTCTTCCTTCGTGCACACATATGCAGGAAAACTAGCGGGATTTTTTAAGACACATTCAAGGAGCAGACGTTCAGCACGCCCTGTTGTTTGCTTGGCGAAGGTAAGGGCATCGCTTAGCCATTTTTTTTCCGCAACAGTTCCGTTGATAGCCATGTTATAGATATCAACAAAATTGGAATTAATATAGTGATCAATTCGGGTAATTAAGGCTTTCGTAATGTCTAAAGGGGAGTTATAACATCTGTCATAGACTAAAATAGGTAGGCAATTCTTAAAGGAATAGACAGGTTTTTTTGGCCCGTTTGGTGGCGTTTTTTTTGGAGGTGGCACATAAGCTTTGGCAAAAGCAGGGTCAAGTTCGTTTAAGCGGATGAATAGCCTTGTATCGTACTGTTCTTTTAAGGCAAATTTTAGCAGAAAGCTTTCTTCATATGTGTTCATTTTGAGTTCAGTCACATGCTGGAACTGTGCTAAATAAAGGATTAACTCATTGGTAAGGTTGAACTCCATCCCATTTGGGATGGGTTTATTATGATCCACACAATTTTTTAACAACAGATAGCGTGCATATAGACGCAAAGCGATGGCGTTGCCGTCCATATCTCCTGTCATCAGATCTAAAGAAGCAAGCTTTGTCAACAATGCCACTTCTTCTTCCGTATAAGGACTTAGTTTTGCCCCGTATTTTTTTAAATAATGGGCAGCTTGCGCATACTCTCCTGCACCTGTAAGAATATAGGATAAGAAAAGGTTTGCTTTTTTGGCATGTGTCTTCAGGCTCCCATCTGGGTCCACATCAAACACTGCAAAAGTTTGCTTAAAAGGCAATTCTGCAGAAAGGTTCTGATTAATATTAAACTTTGGTTCTAAGGATTCGAATTTATCAATAAGTTCAAAATGATGATGTGGAAGCAAGACCTTTTTCTGTCCTTTGGCATTTTCGAGGACTAAACAGTGATTGAAAACACCCAGGAAAGGCACATGCTGATTGGGACTTAAGAAAAATCCTGGGATTTCTTTGCAAAACAGCTTTTTTTGCTTGGGGTGATAATCAAAGCTCAATCCATAGCGCGGCAGTTCGACTTGCTTGAGATGGGAGCGTGAATACCAGTGAGGAGGAGAATACCACTCCTGAATATATTCAGCAGATTCAAAATTTTTGAAAAGCTCAGAAGGGGTGCCCAAAACAGCCTTGTCGCTCAAGCGTGTTACTCGATAAACTTTTCCTTTGCGTAGCCTTGCCTGATACTCTGCTTTGCCTGTTTGGGGATTCACAATCTCGATGATAGAGGAGTTGTTTAGGGGTTGCCAATGATGAAAATGTTGTGTGAGATGTTTGCTGGAAAGTGAGCTGCCGTTTTTTTCCATTAAGAAAGCTTCTTGCGGAATAAACCTATACCATACACCACCGCGCAGTTGTTCGATAACAACTTGATTCCCTTCCATTTGAATTAAAGTGCGCTCAGCGGCCGCACCATGAATTTCATAAATTTCATTTGCTTTGAGGACTCCAAAATGGATTTCACCAAAAAGTCTTCTCACATGAGGATTTTCGATGATGTTTTGAGGCAGCCGCGTGCGTTCATTTTCTCTAGCAAAGCGGGCTTGGAGCGGATAATACGTTGTCGGAGGAGGACCGGCAGATTTGAAATGAGGAAATTCTCCGACTTTTTCATCGATTTGCCAGTCCATCAATACTGTCCCCAAGTGCTCTTGCGATAGTTTTTGCAAGAGCGCTGTCGCAGTAGGCTGTGCTAAGCTTTTCTTAATTTCTGCGGCATGAATATGCAGGGCCTCACGCACATTTTTATTTGTATGGGGACACATCCACTGGGTCGGAACTGGATAATTCCGCAGATAACAGGTTCCAGATAAAAGATCTTGCAGATCCAATGAATCTAAGGTTTTTTTCTGGGCTAATGAGGATACGATTTCAGCATAGATCACACTTTTTTCTTCAGACGACAATCCATTTTGCGCGAGTAAATTTCGAAGTTTTGGGAGCGTTCCCATGAAATTAGGATGGTTTGGGGCATATTCCCCGCAGAAGCGTAGCATTTTTAATAGAAAAACAGCTGTTTGGATCTCATTTTTTTCGGAAGCTTGTTGAACCTGTTGGAGTAAAAAATGGCTAAGGTTATCTGCGAAACCTTTAATAGCCATTTCCTTTTGCAAAAGTTCTAATTCGGAGAAAAAGATTTCGAATAAGACCTGATAGTCTGGATCATTGAGCTTGGCGGGGTTTTTAATAAAATAGCTAAAGGTTTCAGCAATTTGTAATTTTGATTCCACCGCAATGTGACATAGCGTTTTATAAAGTTCATCCGGCACTTTGCTCGTCACCTTCATTTCCGGGGAAAGAAGGCGAATAAGTCCATTTAAAGTTATTTCATCCAATTGAGAGGTTAAAAAATGTTTTTCGTTCAGAAAATTATAAATAAAACGAGATCCCTGAGCGATATCCATAGCTATTTTTTTTAAGTGTGGATTTTGAATTGGCTTAAATAGATTGTCATACCGAAATTCAGGCATTTTTTGGACTTGTTTAACTTTAGGATAATCATTTAACATATCTGCCGTCAGGCCTTTTATGGAAAAAGACATTGAACCTCGTTCAGAAGCCTCTAATTTAAGGCTGCAATCGACTTGTGCTGTAGAAGGATTGAAAATAGGTGCATGATGCAGATAGAGTAAATATAAATGTGTATTTCGCATGGCACTAAACCAGCCAGGAAGAATTTCGCTGGCATAGAGATAGGCATTTTGCTGAGATGTTGTGCACGTCAACAACTCAGGTTTTTTAGCAAGCAGCTCTTTGACAGCGTCAGGGAAAAGTTTTTGCAAACACTTATTAATGCTTCCATGTTCTTCGTAAAAATTCAGCTGAGAGCCTTTTTCTGTGTTAAAATAAAGCTCACTATCTTTTTGAGGTAAAGTCTTTAAAAGCGTCGCAAAATCCTCTTGGGCTTTTTTGTTGCGAAACTTGAAGAAAAAATTCTTATACGTAAGAAAACCCAAATCAAAATTAAAATTTTTTCCCGATAGTTTTTGCTGTAGAGTGAGAATTTTTAGGAGCGTGTAATGGCGTTCCGGATGGATGGTCGAAGACTCAGGGACACGCAAACACGTCTCAAAGAAGATTTCAGAGATTTTCCCAAGGTCGGTCATAATCTGAAGTTTTTCATCTTTATTTAAATTTTTTATAGCGCTAGTCAAATCCAAGTCTGTGAAGAAATGAATGAAGCTCGTATTCAGTGCCTGATATTCATTCGAGTTTTTTGCTGTTTGGGCTATCTTAAGTAAGGCCGGGATTGCCTTTTTTAATTCCTGCCCACTTAGAGCTTCCATCTGCTGATAAACATAGGAGCAAGGCTGAATTTTTTCTTGCGCATTTGGACTTGTTTCCAAGGAGTGGAGGGGTTGGCTAGACTTAACGATTTCATTCTGATGAATGAGTTCGCGTTTCCACTTTAATTTAGATTTATGCGTATCTTGGATGGGGCCTAATAAACTCTCTTCTTTTTTGTCTTCCAGCCAATCCGCAATTTTTTTCAAGTCAGCACAAGCTTTGAAGGCATATTGTTTGCCAATCAGAGAATTTTCGCAGGCCTTTCCGATCTTGCGACTTAAGTTTTGCTGGGATTTTTTCAGCAGGTGCCACTCTAGTTTTGAAAGAGGTTGGCGACCGCATTGTTTGACGCGATCAGAAAGGCTCTGAAGACGTAGATCACAAACCAAGCGTTTATAGTCTGCTTTAGGCATACAGGTCGCTAAAAAAGCCATAGGCGAGCGTAGGCTGCAAATGCCAGCACGTTGAAGTGTTTTTAAGGAATCTGCAGAGGGGCAGTTTTCTCCTTTAGAAATGACTTCAGGCTTGAGAAGTGCCTTCAATCCTTCATAGATATCTACTTCATTGTAATTTGTGCGTTCTTCCGTGTTGGGGAATAAGGCGTGGCTAGTGAGTTCATTCAGCGATAAGAGTGTATTTTGATCTAATAATGTTTCTTTAGAAATTCCTTTGAATTCAAGGTAAGGAAGCACTTTAAGTTTATTGCCTACAATCGCATTGAAGTGTTCGGAAGCGCCTGCACCCAGGTTGAAAATGCGAAGTGTGGCTTTTTCGGTTGATTCAGGAATGATTTCATAGCATAAAGCATGTCCGCTAGGAATTCCCACCCAGCCGCCAGGAATCAACAAGTGCTTATTTTGCTCGAAAGCCTCTGTAATGAGGGATTTGGCATGGTTATTAAAATTTCGAGCCAGCTTAGCTGCATTTTCAAGCTGCTCGAGGATAGCATCAGAAATGCCAGGTACAGAAGTGTTTTGCGCCTTGCGCAGAAAAAGGTAGTCGTTTAAATAAGTCAGGGTTTCCTGAAAGGAGCTTCCCTCCAGTGAGGGATTGTTTTGCCCAAATGAATCTCCATGCAAATGGAAAAGCATTTTTGAAGAGATTTTGGGCATTCTTTTGACTTTGTGGAATTTAGGCAGTGTATCTGATTGATGGTCTTTAATCCACGATTGATCTACCCATTGCAATTTAACTTTTTCTTGTTTGGCAATAGGTTGAAGTTTTTGGAAAATAGCTTCAATTTTTTGAAAAGTTTGTGGTTTACGTTGGGTAGCATCGGCAGTAAAGAGATGGTAACGCACAACTTTAGCTGCACTTTTATTATTATGCCATTCTCGATATCTAATTAGATAATAAGTTCGCTTAGCAAAAATGCGTACTGTATTTAAAGGTGTTTTTATTGCTTTAAGTAGCGATGATGGCTCTTTGATGTTTTGTTTCGTATGAATGCAGTTAAATACGACATTAAGATGATCTAATTTTTTTGAAACTGATGACATTAATTGTATCTGCTTATTATAATAGTTGAGTTATAGGATTATAATACTATATTTAAATAATTTCAAGATTGTTATTTCAATTATTAATAAGTTTAATATTGAAAAATAGACCTTAAAATTTTTATGACAATTGGAAAGAAAAGTTTATGCACGTTTGAATGCAAGAATGAATAGGGTCACTGGCAGAGCCTATGAATAGGTCACGAAATTTTCGGAAAAATAACCGGATTTCAGGAAGGACTGTCAGACGCGTCAGCCTATCAAATATTCTTCTTGTCATGTGTGATAGACTCAATTCTGTGGTGAATCCAAGAATTAAGGGACCAGGTGAATAGCTACCTGCCAACTTCTGATAAAGTTGTGGATAAATCTGACTTTCTTAGTGATAGAAAGAACAGAATTAGGCAAGAAGACAGCGTTCAAGAGCTTTGGAAAAGAATGTCCCGGGAACAGGATGAACATGTTCGTCGAGTAGGCAAGCTGATTGCAAATTAAAGTTCTTATCTGAAAATTCTAATAAAAGTTTAATTTGAGAAATAAGTTTTCTAAAACAATTCCTATAGAAGTTGAGCGTTCTAAGGCGCGTTTGGCTTCGTCGATCACTTTTTGGACATAATCCAAAGAAAAGGGGCGTGCTTGTTGAATAGACTGTTCTAAAGCAGGCAGAAAGGCTCGATGAAAAAGGAAGTCAGGCGATCCATTGACACGCAGCAAATCCTGATCGCGGTACCAGAAGAAAATCAGCTTTAAGAGATGATGTGTTTCACGGTGCGTTTGCACAGAAATATAGCCTTCCATCTCCTTCTCAAAAGATTCCCGTTGAAAGGCGGTTAAATTATCTACGTTAGTGGATGCTTTGAGTTCCTGTTCGGTTTGCAGCTTAGCCTTTTCCAAGTGTTCAGTAAGCTGGCGGACTTCTTCAAGGAGTTTACCGTAAGATGGGGCTTTGCCTTGGATCAATAAGGCCATTAGTTTTTGCTGCAGCGAGTTATCCTCTAGGTTACAGAGGCGCGCGGCTGTTGCAAAAGACCCTTCAGCAGCAATGGCAAGGGTTTGGGCTTCGGTTTCTGTTTTCTGAAAGTGCTGGCACATAAAAGAGACGAGATGGGGTGGCTCCACTTGTTTAAAATAGAGTGTTTGAAAACGGGAGCGGATGGTGGGAAGCAGGCTTTCGGGGGCAGCGGAGAGTAGGATGATCACGCTGTCGAGTGAAGGTTCTTCGAAAGTTTTTAATAGTGAATTCGCACTGAAAGACAGCATACGGTCTGCTTCGTAGAGAATAAAAACTTTACGTTTGGCTTCGTAGGGGACCAGGTAAATTTCTTGCGTAAGCTGCCGCATGGCTTCGATACTGTGCATGCCAAGCTTGCCTTCTGGTCGATAGATGTGCAAGTCGGGATGCGTTTCGCTCTGAATTTTTTTGCGCGTACTTTCAGAGCCATCTGCCAGCAGGAGTTCGGCAAAAGCTTTGGCAAAAAGACCTTTTCCAACGCCTTCAGGTCCGGCAAAGAGAAGGGAATTTCCTACAGCATCCCTTTCGACCATTTTAAGTAAAAGGGTTTTAACCTGCTCATTTCCGTGGAGATGTGAAAAGTACGTGTGCATGCTAACTTAATTTGTCTAATAAACGATCGATAACGGCCCTAGCTTGATGCAAAACAACTTCTACCGGCAAGGTTGCATCAATTACGGCGTAGCGACTAGGGTTTTGCTTAATAAGTTTAAAAAAACCTTCGCGCACTAACTGATGGAATTCCATCTGTTCAGCTTCAATGCGATCGACTGTTCCCGCCTTCGCATTTTCTTTGGTCGTTTGCTTGGTACGTGCCAGCCCGATATGCGGGTCAATATCCAAGTAAAAAGTCAGGTCGGGAACCACGTTGGCTGACACAAATTGACACAGCTGCTGCACTTGCTCAAATCCTAGACCACGCGCAAAGCCTTGATACGCAATGGTCGAGTCATTAAAGCGATCGCATAAGACAATTTTGCCTTTAGCTAAGGCAGGGAGAATCAATTCCTCCAGGTGCTGAGCTCTGCCGGCTAAAAAAAGAAGAAGTTCAGCCTTGGGAGCAATCACTTCATGCTGTTGATGACTGAGCAGCCACTGGCGGATTGTGTTGCCTAAAGAGGATCCGCCAGGCTCACGTGTAGAGACAACCTCATAGTCAAGCTGCTTCAGATCTTCTTCCAGATAACGAATGAGGGTCGTTTTACCGGCCCCTTCACCTCCTTCAAAGGTAATAAAGCAAGGCTTCGTTTTTTTGGCATTCATGGAAACCTATTCGTCCTCATGAGGAGGAGGGAAATCCTCATCAACTGTGCCATCTTCTTCGAAGTCTTCTTCATCAGGTTCGCGATCAACTGGAGGACCTTGTTCGATCGGGGGGTGTTTTACTGGTTCTCCTTCAGGTGCTGCGTCTGCTGAAATATCCTCATCGACATCGCTGGCCACTTCCAGTTTTTGGATAGCAACTAAGAAGTCGTTATCTCGCAGGTTAGCGAGCTTGACTCCTTGTGTATTGCGTCCCATGACGCGCAGATCTTTCATAGTGATGCGGACTGCTTGCCCCTGCGAAGACATCATTACCATGCCGTCGTGATCCGTCACACATAAAGCCCCAACGACATTGCCGTTTCTTTCGCTAGTAATAATCGAGCGAACGCCAACGCCGCCGCGATTTGTTTGTCTGAAATCTTCGACGAGGGAACGCTTGCCAAAACCATTTTCACAGACGACTAACACCGTCTCGGTACCGTCGACAGCTTCACAACCAACGACATAATCGGTATCATTTTTAAGGGAGACCCCTTTGACACCCCGTGCCATACGTCCCATTGGGCGCACCTTACTTTGATCGAAGCGCACAGCCATGCCGTTATAAGTAAAGAGCATGATTTGTTGTCCTTCAAGAACGAGTCGTGCTGCCACCACTTCGTCACCTTCGACAATGTCAATGGCCCATATGCCTTTACGACGTGGGTTGCTGAATTCGGAAAGGGTTGTTTTTTTCACAATGCCTTTGCGGGTTGCCATTAAAATGTAGCCTTGTTTTTCAAAATCGGTCACACGCAAGATAGTGGCGATTTTTTCTTCCGGACGGATGTCTTCCAGCAGATTAACGAGGGGTTTCCCCTTAGATTTTCGACCTGTTTCCGGAATTTGCCAGACTTTAAGCCAGTAGCATCGTCCCAGATTGGTGACGATAAGGAGATAGTCGTGAGCAGAGGCCACATAGAGACCCTTGATGGCATCTTCTTCTTTCTTTAAATGCATGCCAGCAATGCCTTGACCGCCACGGCGCTGTTCTTTGAACGTATCGACAGGCATTCTTTTGATATAATCGTCTTCAGAAATCGTAATGATGGCGGCATCGTTTGCGATTAAATCCTCCATATTCATCTCGCCTTCAGCAGCGATAATTTGCGTTTTGCGACCGGTGCGGTGGTGTTTCTGAATTTCTTGCAGTTCGTCACGGATGATACCGCGCACCATGGATTCGCTTGCTAGGATTGCGCGCAGGTGGTCGATTTTTAGAAGGAGTTCGCGATATTCTTCATTAATTTTCTCGAACTCAAGGCCAGTTAACTGATAGAGCTTAAGGTCGAGGACCGCATTGGCTTGTTTTTCACTAAAATCGTAGTGTTTAATGAGCTCATCGCGGGCTTCTTCCCGGCTGTTGCTGGCGCGAATGAGTTTGACGACTTCATCCAGGTGCTGAATAGCTTTTAGGTAACCTTCTAAAATATGAGCTCTGGCTTCTGCTTTGTTTAATTCAAAACGTGTGCGACGTCGAATGACGTCAATGCGGTGCTCAATCCAGACGCCGATCATCTGCTTGGTGTTCATGACACGCGGCATACCCTTGTCAAGAGCAAGCATGTTGCAGCCAAAGGTAATTTGGAGATCGCTGTATTTAAAGAGTTGATTTAAGATCACATCGGCGATTTCGTTACGCTTGAGCTCGATCACAATGCGCATACCGTCTTTATCAGACTCGTCCCGTAAATCTGAAATCCCAGTAATCGTTTTGGCGTTAATTAATTCGGCAATTTGTTCGATTAAGCGAGATTTATTCACGTTGTAGGGGATTTCATCGACAATTAAGCGTTGTCTATCCGGATTGTCCTCTTGATCTTCTACACGAATCACACCGCGCAGAAGCAGACGGCCGCGGCCAGTATGAAACGCTTCTTTGACGCCGCGATAGCCGCAAATAATGCCCCCTGTAGGAAAGTCTGGTCCAGGCATCACTTTCATGAGTTCATCAATAGGAATAGCCGGGTCGTCTAAAACGAGCAGTGTGGCATTGATGAGTTCGTTGAGATTATGCGGCGGGATATTGGTCGCCATCCCCACGGCAATTCCTGAGGAGCCGTTGCAGAGCAGGTTGGGGAATTTGGCTGGAAAAACGGTGGGTTCCTTGCGGGTTTCATCGTAGTTGGGCACCATTTCAACTGTATTTTTATCCAGGTCTTCCATGAGCTGGACCGAAGCGTGTGTCAAGCGGGCTTCCGTATAACGCATCGCGGCGGCAGAGTCACCGTCGACAGAGCCGAAGTTTCCTTGCCCATCGATCAGCGGGTAGCGCATGATCCAACCTTGAGCCATGCGGACAAGTGTTGGATAGATCACTTGCTCACCATGAGGGTGGTAGTCGCCAGAAGTGTCGCCGGAGATTTTAGCACACTTACGATGCTTGCCTCCTGGACTTAAATTCAATTGCCGCATCGCGTATAAGATACGTCTTTGGGAGGGCTTTAACCCGTCGCGTGCGTCTGGCAAGGCACGTGAAATAATCACTGACATGGAATAGCGCATGTAGCTATCTTTCATCTCGTCTTCGACATTACGCGGGATGATAATTTCATTTTCAGTGTAAGACATCGCTTCTCCTGGAAGTAATCAATTTTTTAAACATCGAGATTTTTGACAGATAAGGCATGCTGTTCAATAAAAGCGCGGCGTGGGGGAACGGCCTCTCCCATCAACATCGTGAACATGTGATCCGCGGCTACCATGTCGGGCAGGGTAACGCGTAGTAGGGTTCGTTTCTCAGGATCCATCGTCGTTTCCCAAAGCTGGTCGGCGTTCATTTCGCCCAAACCTTTATAGCGTTGGATTTCAATTCCTTTACGTCCGTTATCTCGTATGAAGTCTAAAGCTTCTTTTAAGGTATGGAAAGGTGTGTGCCTTTCATTCTCTTCGACGACATCGAGCAAGTGTCCATCTGCGATCGAATAGTTTTGCAGCTCGTAGCCGAAAGCCTTGAGATTGGTCAGTAATTTACTGAGGGTTTCTTTTTCATACAATTCAATAAAGTTAAACCGACCAGGACGGAAAGTGCGCATTTCTTCTGTAATTTCCGCAGCAGGGATAGAAGCCAATGTTTCGGCATGCATCACTTGTTGCTCTTCTTCATCTTGCTTGCGCAAGGCTTCAAACTCATTCATAGAGTAGGCAAACTGGGAGCCTTTTAATAGATTCACTTGAAAGCGGGGAAGTAGACCTTCGGCATTTCTCGCGGCGAGAAATTCTCTAAAGAGGACCCCTTTTCTTTCGATGCGTGAAATAAAAGCTTCGACTTCCAGCAACACTTGCACGAATTGCGTCATTTCTTCGGAGCTAAGCGTGGTGTCTTTCAGTTTAATTTTGACATCGCTAAGACCAAGTTCAAGCATGTAGTTATCCATTTCTTTTTCAGAATGGATATAGCGGAAGGTTTTTTTACGCGAGACTCGATAGAGGGGAGGCTGCGCAATATAGATGTAGTTATGTTCAACCAGTCCGGGCATGTGGCGGTAGAAAAATGTCAGGAGGAGGGTGCGGATGTGGGATCCATCGACGTCAGCATCCGTCATGATAATAATTTTATGGTAGCGCAGCTTTTCAATATTGAATCCGTCCCGGCCAATGCCGCATCCGAGAGCGGCGACCATGGTCCCCACTTCCTGGTTACCTAAAACTTTTTCCAGTCTGGCTTTCTCCACATTCAAAATTTTACCGCGAATGGGAAGGATCGCTTGAAAACGCCGATCACGACCTGATTTGGCCGAACCGCCCGCAGAATCTCCCTCAACAATGTAGATTTCACATAGGGCTGGATTTTTTTCCTGGCAATCTGTGAGTTTGCCCGGGAGGCGCGCGCTATCCAAAGCTGATTTGCGCAAGGTAAGTTCACGCGCTTTACGAGCGGCTTCACGGGCTTGTGCAGCGAGAATGGCTTTATCGCCAATCGAGCGGGAGATGGCGGGATTCTCATCTAAGTAAATGGCTAGCTCTTCCCCAACAATTTGCTGGACGACAGAGCCGACATCGCTGTTACCCAAGCGTTGCTTAGTTTGACCTTCGAATTGAGGATTGGTTACTTTGACGGAAATCACAGCCGTGAGCCCTTCGCGCATGTCTTCTCCAGTGATAGAGATCTTGTCGCTTTTAAGCAGGTTGTGATTTTTAATGTAATTATTCAAGACCCGAGTCAGTGCTGTGGAGAAACCGGTTAAATGCGATCCGCCATTTCGTGTCGAGATGTTATTGACGTACGAGTAAATATTTTCATTGTAGCCGTCATTCCACTGCATGGCGCCTTCAAATTCGATGGGTCCATCATCGCCTTGACGCGTTCCTTGAAAATAGATCGGAACCGGAAATAAGGGTTCTTTATTCTCATTGAGATAGGAAACAAAAGAGAGCAAACCGCCCGTGTAGCAAAAATTCACATCATCTTTATTAGCATCTCGTTCATCATGGAAGTAAATGTTGATCCCTTTATTCAGAAAAGCGAGTTCGCGCAGTCTCTTCGCGAGGATATCATAATCAAACTCTCTGACTGTCATGATCGTATCATCAGGCGTAAAAGTGATCTTTGTGCCGCGTTTGGTGGTAGGACCGATTTTGGTAAGCGGACCGCAGACATGCCCCTTGGAAAATTCCATTTGATAGATGTCGGTTTGATTAAACACTTGGACGACCATTTTCTTCGAAAGGGCGCAGACGCAGGAAACACCTACTCCATGCAGACCGCCCGAAACTTTATAGCTGTCCTTGTCGAATTTGCCTCCAGCATGCAGAATAGTCATCACGACTTCGAGGGCGGTGACTTCACGGCCTTGCTTGATCGATTCTTTTTCATGCTTTTGAATAGGGATGCCGCGTCCATTATCCTCAATTGTGGCAGATCCATCTTTATGCAAAGTCACATAAATCGCTGTGCAGTAACCAGCCATGGCTTCGTCAATGCAGTTATCCACCACTTCATAAACAAGCTGATGTAAACCATTGCTTGAAGTGTCTCCAACATACATGCCTGGACGTTCGCGTACTGCCTGCAAGCCTTCTAAAACAGTGATAGAGCTTGCGTCATATGCTTTTGGAGCTATTTGCTTGTCTTCTGAATTTAACGTATCGTTAGCCATTCACCAACCTTAGATAAAAATAATTTAATCTTTTGCCCTACGCGCGGCTTTGTACAATTTCTGAACTCATCTTCGGAGATAAGCAGCCTTCAGCTAAATGAATTTCTTGGAAGGGGTAAAAATACCCCATTTTTCGAAATTCATTACGCTGAAGTTTACTTCTCTCTCGAATCTTCGTCCAGAAATTTGTACAAAGCCGAGCTACGGACATTTTAACCCATGCGAAATACAATCGTCTTAATCAAAACTTTAGGAAACTTTTCTCTTAAGCTGCGCAAAATTCTGGGCTTATCATTTTGATTGAGCAAACTGTGTAAAGTAGAATTCTTGACTTTGACAACAAAAATGCCATCACAAAATGAAACGGCTTGCGTCATTCCCGCAAGTTTTGGACCAATTACACTAGGCCAAGCAGCTAAAACGAGATCTGGATGCTCTTGGTATTTGTCGTGAATTTGTGATAGTACGGACAATAATACATCGCCGACTTGATGTGTCGTGATTTCTGTGCCGTCGTAGTCCTTCGGGGTGCGTCGTGTGTATTTTCTCACGATTTCCTCATGATCATTATGAGCATTTACTATACCACATCTTTGAACCTACAATCAACATTTTTTGTCGTGAATAGATTCGAACACAAGAACCCCAGCTCCTAAAAGGGCTCCATTGCCCTGACAACCACTTGTCAGGAGTTCCAATGTTTCGCATGCAGAAGGGAGTGCGCGCTGCCGAACTCCCCGTTCGATTTCTGCCAGATAAGGCGCATACCCCTTTAGTAATCCGCCGCCTAAAATTAGGCGCTGAGGATTCCAGGCATTTACAATTGAAATCAGGCCTGCAGTCAAGGCCTCGATGGCATCACCTATAATTTGCAAAGCAAGCGGATCCCTTTGGTTTGCCGCTTGAAAAACCAACGCAGCTGTGAGGGTTTCTTGCTTGAATAAGGGGGAGTCGGGATTTTGATGAATGTTTTTGTCGCGAGCGTTTTTGGCAATTGCCCAGCCTGAACTGAAAGCTTCGAGGCAGCCGTGGTTTCCACAGGTACATAATGGCCCATTCATTTGCACCGTGAGATGCCCAAATTCGCCTGCGGTGTGATTGGATCCGGTAATCAGTGCATTGTTTAAAACGATCCCCCCTCCAATGCCTGTGCCAAGATAAAGGCAGATAAAATTCGTGCAGGCGCGGCCCGCCCCAAAGTTTTTTTCGCCCCGCGCCGCCACTCTGACATCGTTATCCATGTAAATAGGTTTTTTGATCAATGGCGCTAATTTTTCAATCAGGGGGAGATTGCGCCATTTTAAATTAGGGGCGAAACGAACAAGTTGCGAGGAATTGTCGATTTGGCCAGCGATTCCAATTCCAATTCCTTTAATCGGTGCCCCTGTGTTTTGTTGGATTTCGCCAACGATTAAAATGATTTGTTTGATAATGGCTTCTGCTCCGCCCTGTACATCGGTTGGATAATGGATCCGATGTTGCAGACTTCCATCTGATCCAATTAAAGCCCCTTCGATTTTTGTGCCGCCTAAATCTATTCCAATTGCCCATGAATCAGTCATAGCTACCCATCATAACATTCTGTTTTTCGTTCAATAGGTAAAGCATATCACATGTAATTTTCTTGAAGTAAACAAATTTTAAGTATTCCCAAATGAAAAACAGGATGGGCAGGAGCGTCAGCGGCTAGATCGGCAAGATGGCGGGTAGATTTGCCACAAGTTATTAATTACGACTCACTTTAAATATTGTAATAAAACGTTAATTTTCCTATCATTTGGAAGAAAGATAATCAATTCTAAGGGCTGTCCCTTCTATAAAATTTATGAAAAATTCTCCTTTGATCAAAAAACTTTTGCAAGAAGTCCTCGATACCAAAGCATACGAACGTCTCGACGTTTTACGAAAGCCTGATTCCTGGAATCTGATGATGCAAGATGAAAAAGAGTTGCTCGCCTCCCTTTTTATTATGGAAGGCAAAGCCTTGCTTAAGGAAGGAAATCGGGAAGGGGAAAAAGTGTTGCGTTTGGCTGTGGAAGCCGCGCCGAATTCCGCTAAAATTCACTATGAACAAGGGCTGGCGTATGCTGCGCAGTTGACCAACCTGAATGATTTAGCGGCCGCTTGTATCGCTTATGAAAAGGCTGTAACATTAGATCCTCAATTTTTCCATGCATGGCGGGCTTGGGGCGGAATTTTAATTCAGATGGGCGATTTCTATCTGGACCCCACTCATTTTCAAGAAGCCGAAACAAAATTTCAAAAGGCCGAAGCCGTTTCAGGCGTTTGCAGTGAACAGGAATTGGGAGCTTTTTACTGGGAATGGGGCCTCTGCAGTGCTCAGCACGGTAAATTATCCGGTGAAGCCGTCGATTATCGCAATGCCATCGAGAAGTTTAGCAAAGCGGTTGAGCTCGGCATTCGTTACAAAGAACTGTGGAATGACTATGGCAATTCCATTGCAGATTTAGGGTATTTACTCGGACGGCAAGACATGTTTTTGGAAGCCGTCGAAATCTATCAAAAAGCCATCAAAGATTATCCTGACTTTTTTCAGGGCTGGTTTAATCTAGGGAGCTGCCTGCAACATTTATACGAAGTAACGGGTGATGAAGCTTTTTTTGAAGATGCCCAAAAAAGTTTTGAACAAGCCTGCGAAATTCATGACACGCATGCGATGCTTTGGTTTAAATGGGGCATGTTATTCCTTTATGCCGGCAAAAATCAGAAAGATTTAAATCTCCTTGCTCAATGTTCCAACAAATTCAGCAAGGCTAACGAATTAGATCCAGGTAATCCGCTCATTTTAAATAAATTTGGCGAGCTATTAGTCACGTTAGGTTCTTTAACAGAAAACTTAGACCTTTTAAGAAGAGCTGAGGATAAAATTGCGCAAAGCGTCGAGCTTGATCCCGAAAATTCAATGTACTGGGCTTCCTATGGCGAATGTTTGAACGAATTAGGTCATTATTTCAATGATGAAGTTTACTACATTCAGGCCATTGGCAAATTCCAATATGCCTTATCTCTGAATCGCAGCAATCCGTTTTTCTGGTATGGCTTAGCCACTTCCCACTTTTCTTTGGGAGAGCTAAAACAAGATCGCCATGTCATTGAAAAAGCCGTGCGTTTTTATTCGCGCGTGATTGAATTCACCGACACCCCATTTCCGCAATTTTGGAATGATTGGGGAGTCGTGCTTATGAAGTTAGCTGAGATGACCAGTGATAAAAGATATATCGAAGCTGCCATCGAAAAGTTTGAACATGCCGTCGATCTTTATGAAGAAAATTATATCCATGAACCACTAGACCTTGAGTTTTGGTATAATTATGGATGTGCCTTGGATTTTCTGGGAGATTTTACCCAGGATGCTGCCTGCTATGAAAAGGCTATTCAAATTCTGACTAAAGTCGTTCAAGTCCATCCGGCTTATTCCCATGCCCGCTACAACCTTGCTTTGGCTTATTCCCATTTAGGTGAATTGGTTGACGACTGTGAATTTTTTCAAAAAGCTGTTGAACACTTTGAACTTCTGGTTAATGAAAATCCTGAAGATGAAATGGCTTGGAATGATTTGGGACTCACGCTTGTACACTGGGCGCTTTTATTCGATGATGTTTCAACAGCGGATTCGAGCTCAGCTTTATATGATCGGGGCGGTCAAGCTTTCATGCATGCCTTAGCACTGGGGCATCTCCCTGTGTATTACAATTTATCTTGTCTGTATTCTCTCATTGGCAATCATACAACAGCCATGCACTACCTGCAGAAGGCTGAAGAAGTCGATTCCCTTCCTGAAATCGATGACATCATGCATGATGAATGGCTTGAAGGATTGAGGCATACCGCTGCATTTCGAAATTTTATTTCTCAATTGACAACTAAGTTCCGACTCGAAGAAAACGAAAAATAGATGACCAGCTTTCAAGCTTATCAAGAACTTTGCCAAGAGATTTGGCTGCACAACAAACTCTATTATGTCGAACACCAGCCGCAAATAAGCGACGAGGCGTTCGACCGCTTACTTTCTCAGTTAGAAAAGATCGAAAAAGAACATCCAGAATGGGTGAATCCTGCGTCCCCCACCCAACGCGTTGGTGAAGCTCTTACAACTGGATTTCAAACGATTGCGCATCGGACCCCTATGCTTTCGCTAGCCAATACCTACAGCAAAGAGGAAGTGCAAGACTTTATCGATCGCATCATCAAGCTCTCAACAACCCGCCAAAATACCTTCTCTTGCGAGCTAAAAATGGATGGAATAGCCATTTCTGCCCAATTTGAAAAAGGGGTATTTGTCAGAGGAATTACGCGGGGAGATGGCAAAAAAGGGGATGATATTACGGCAAATCTGCGCACCGTCTCCAACTTTCCCCTTAAGCTAAATGGTGAGTTAATCCCTGATTTTTTAGAAGTCCGGGGCGAGATTTTTATGCCGCGCGAGATTTTTAAGGCACTAAATGCCCAAAAACAACTTGAAGGGGAAGACCCTTGGGCCAATCCGCGCAATGCGGCTGCTGGCTCTCTAAAACTCCTGGACCCGCGTGAAACGCGCAGACGCAAATTAAAAGTCGCTTTTTATGCTATTGTAGAAGATTCCCATACTCAGTTGAAAAGCCAGTTTGAAGCCCTCTCTCTTTTAAAAAAATATGGCCTTCCTATCTTAGCCTTAACCGAAAAATGTGAAAATTTAGAAGAAATTTGGGCTTTTGTGGAAAAAGTGAAGCTCATCCGCCCAGAACTGCCTTTTGACATCGATGGGGTCGTGATCAAGTTGGATTCTATCGCTGAGCAAAAACGTTTAGGAACAACCGGTAAAAGTCCACGCTGGGCGATTGCCTATAAATTTGCCGCAGAACAAGCTGAGACTGATATTGAATCAATTACAGTGCAAATAGGCCGTACAGGTGTTTTAACCCCCGTGGCCGAGCTATCCCCAGTGTTTTTGGCTGGAAGCACCATTGCCCGAGCCACTTTGCATAATGAAGAAGAAATTCAACGCAAGGACATTCGGATTGGCGACTCCGTGCTGATCGAGAAGGGGGGAGACGTCATCCCGAAAGTTGTGAGTGTGAATCTTGCGAAGCGTCCTCCACAAAGCAAGCCATGGCAGATGCCGACGCATTGCCCAAGTTGTGGAACTGTGCTTGTTAGACAGCAGGACGAAGTGGCCGTTAAATGCCCAAATCATCGAAATTGCCCCGAGCAACAATTGCGCCGTTTGGTATTTTTTGCCGGAAAAGCCGCCATGGACATTGAGCATCTTGGAGAAAAGGTCATGGAACAGCTGTTTAAAAAAGGCTTCGTAAACCGACCTTCAGACATCTATTCCTTAACGCGCGCGCAGCTCTTCCAGTTGGACGGTTTCAAAGAAAAGTCGGTTGAAAACTTGCTAAAGAGTATTAATGATTCACGACAGATCTCTTTTCCGCGATTTATTATGGCTCTGGAAATTAGGCATGTGGGTGAAGGGACCGCTGAATTGCTGGCAAAGCATGCCGGCACTATCGAAAACCTTCTACAGACGACAGAAGCCAGTTTGCTTGAAATTGAAGGTGTAGGTGAAAAAGTCGCCCAAGCCATAGTGGAACATCTAAGCGATCCTTATCACCGTGAAGAAATTGAGCTCCTTTTGCACAATGGGGTAAAACCTCAAGAAATGAAGATTATTTCACGCAGAGGGCATCCTTTTGACATGAAAACATTCGTTTTAACGGGAACTTTAAAGAATTACACGCGTCCAGCCGCCGCCACGTTGATTAAGGAAAGGGGGGGGAAAGTGACCAATTCTGTCAGTCAAAAAACAGATTATTTATTAGCCGGTGAAGATCCTGGATCAAAATTAGATAAAGCAAGATCCCTGCAGGTTGCCATCCTAACCGAAGAGCAATTTGAGTCGATGTTGGGCGAATAAAAGCCTGAGTGGTTGATCTGTAGTTATCCCTGAGTTAGCTATGCTTCTTTTTATACCTATCTTTATAAACTTTGAAATAGTGAGCAGCCAAAGTTGTATGATAGGCGGTCTTGTAAGGAAAATCCACGATGAGCAGAAAGAAAGGCGTGGATGTTAAAAATGCGCTTGCCTTGATTGTATGCCCAATGGCACGCAAAAATGGATTATTTTCCTTTAAGGGTTTAAATTCATGGACTCTAACTAGATACTGCCCAGGCTTCCACTCTGCATATTTGCCTGTATTTGCATCCAAATTCCCCATCACTTGTCTTTCCCCTTCTAAATCCCATTTAAATGAGGGTCTACGGCCTATTCTTTTGCCAGTTTGCAGATCATATCCGCGCATTCTAGGATGATAGATCAATTCCTCATTTCCTAAAAAATAGTGACCTTTGACCTTACGCATCCAGCTAGTTGCCTTTAGGTCAAGGCGCTTAACCAAAGTTTCGTGATGTGCATTTTCGACATCAAAAATTTTAATTGTACTTCTTTTAGAATCGGTAGAGTACTCCACGCATAATTTTGATCCAATTAACCTGCAACACTCTAATTTTCTATATTTTTCAGTCTTTTCTTGTATTTGAAAGCAATGGATCTTTTCCCCATTTTGAATGTCTTGAATGATGCATTTGCCGTCTGGCTGCACATAGACTACTAAATTGTCATATACCGATACATGTTGGGCATGAACTGTGAGTTCGCTTTCTAGGTTGATTTGATCATCTTTCACTGAGCAGGAATAAAGGGAGTATGTATTCTTGTCCGATTGGCTGCTCACAGTAATTCTTTGAGGGGAAGTTTGAATTGAAATCGGTTTTTTAAAGATAGGAATCTTAAAAGAATCAATTTTTTTAACTGATTGAGTTTTAAGATCGACTGATGTTAATTCTCCATTCATATCAATCAAAGTTAATTTTGTATTTGTTAATTCAAAAGCCGCTGTGGCACTACCCATTATTATTCTATTTTCGTTACCGGTTTCACGGTCTAACAGATTTAATACATTTTTACAATTACTATATCCAACCATTGCAATCCATTTGTCATTTGCAATGGGTTTTAAACGTTTGTCGAGTATAAAACTACGATCATATTTACAATTTGACTTAGTTTGATATTTAGCCATACTTATGGCTTTTAATTCAGATGTAGAAAATTTACTTGGCTTGAATCTTGCAATTATTTTATCCACTAATTTATTTTTTGCTGAACCAGACTTTGGATTTGTCGGAATTGGAAGCTGATTTATTAAACTAGCAGTTTCAAAAGTTGCATTTGATTGTTCAGTCGGGGAGAGAGGAGTGGAAGGGAATTGTTCTGGGGAACCTAAAGACGCTTCTGTTCTAAAATCCATATTCCCTCTTTGAATAACGTATAATTTTGTGTTATCACAAAATTCAGTAATGCGCCATATCTATCTATGAAAAAACAGTCTTCTTTATTTGAAGTATCTTTTAATGAATGCACTAACAAATAGTATAGAATGGCAGCCATGCCTGTGATTAATTGACTTTGCTTTTAATCTGTTAGTTGAATTTTTCCCCTGATTGATAACAATCAGGGGGTTTCGATGAGTTTCCCAGCTCAAGTCTGAAGCTAAGGGGCCTCATTTTTTGAAAGCTCAAGGGCTTGATCAAAATATTTTTGGGCAGATTTATAATTTTGTAATTGAAAGTGGACATCAGAAATTTTAGATAATATTTCTTTTACGGGAAGTTCTAATGAACTAAAAACATCACGTGCAAGCTTATAGAATTTCAAAGCATTTTTTAATTTTCCTTGAGCTTCATAAGACAGAGCTAAATTAAAAATCGATTTGTAGTAATATTCGCTTTTCTTGTTAATGACATTAAATACATTCATTTTATAATAACGAATGGCATTTTCAAGTTTGCCAAATTTAAAATAGATTTCTGCTAGACAAAATAGAGCTTTAGTTGTGAATTCAGTCCTTTCTTGCGCAATCTTTTCGATTTCTGTCAATATTTTGATAGGAATGGCTTGCTCTTTGGTCAGATAAGCACGGCACGCTTCTTCATAGCAAAAGATGGCTTCTTCGCTATTGCCAATGGCTGCATTTTTTTTTGCAATTTTTCTTAACCAGAAGGCACTTAAACCAATTGGGAATTGCATTCTAGCTGAATTATATATCTCAACAGCTTTAGCAGCCTCGCCCATTTTTTCATAAGCAAGACCTAATAAATGATGCAATTCAAAGAATGGTTGATAGGGCGGCTGCTTATGATAAGGGGGGAGTTCAAGGGCGTGAATAGCAAAAGCAAAAAATTTAGCGGCGACACCGGGACGGCCTAATTTTAAGTGAGCCTTACCACAAGCTTTATATAACTCAAAGGGGACACTGACTGATACTTGATGTTGCTGAAAGACTTGGTTGGTAATTTCAAAAACTTTATCGTGATTTTGTAAGCTAGCGTAACAACTCAATAAATTTTGTCGCACTAAATTTTTATTTACTATTTTACTAGGATTTTCGAGAAGAAGTTCTAATGCACTTGCTGTTTTTTCCAAATTCCCAGTGTACCGATTTATATTCACAAGGTGGTTTAAATCATATTCTGTTAAGGACATCTCAGACGTTATCTCGTTTAAATCTTTAACTCTTTCAAGGATTGCGGCGGGTATAGGGAGTTTATTTCCTACATAAGCACCGAGGATAAATTCATAAAAGTAAAGGGCATAGCTAATTTTTCTAATTTTAAAGCTTAGCTCTGCTGCCTTTTCTACGATAGAAAGGGAGGGTTTGATGTTCTTCGCATAAATTGCAAAATAATACGCTTCAACGGCCTCTTCCTCTTGGCCTAGAGAGTGGAGAGCTAGTGCTAAATCCAAATAAAGATGGGGCTCAGGAGGATTAATTTTTTTGGACGTCTCTACGGCGCAGCGCAGAAGGTGAAGACATTTATCAAGATGACCCAATTCCCTTTCCGTCAGAGCCCAGATCCAGAAAGAGTCTAAACCAGGAGTACTCTGATTTTTTTCATAGACATCGAAGGCTTGACGAAAAAAATCACTCGCAGACGCAAAATCACCAAGCACGTAATGAAAATGAGCTTTGAATTCGTAAAGGCTGCCTCGCAGCCTCCCTTGAAGCTCATTAGCTTCAAATGCCAAATTTACATATTCTAATCCCTGTGGCATTTTTTGCATTTCCCAGCATAAAGCCGCCATGCGATGGGCCGCTTCCGCAAATTCAAGCGGGTGTCTTTGTCGATTGGTTGTCTGAAAAAAAGATTCCAGAGAGGCAAAAGCCTTGTCTTGTTCATTCAGCTCTAGATACAATTTTCCCAAAGCCAAAAGGACTTCGGGATGTGGTGGATTGTTTTCAACTTGGCGAATTACAAGAGAAATATCTTCACAAAGCTCTTGAGGGGGGGCTTGATTTTTCGTATTGTAGGATTTATGAATAGCTCTAAAGCTAGATAAAGCTTCCTTAAATTTGGAGAATTTTACACTTATTTTGGCGTAATTTTCTAAAAACTCTTTTTCATGGAATTCTTCAAAATTTATGGTAATTTTGAGGTATGATTGCAATGCCTTTTCGTGTTCCCCTTGAGCTTCAAAGACTAAAGCCATTTCTAGATAGACTTTATGCGGTATGGGTTGAGTCGTGGTTTGGAACGCAAGCCTTGATCTTTCTAAGTAGTCTAGAGAGCTATCTAAGAAATTTTCTTTTTTGTAAATTTTAGCGAATTGGAATAAAAAATCAGGAGGAATCGGTCCCGCTCTTTCATAGCCCTTTTCGGCCTCAACATACAAATCCAAGGCTCTTAGATTATCGCCACAAATCGTTTCCAAGTCACCGACTAAAACCAACGCATCTGGTTGCAAATTTTCTTTGCGTTGCCGAAAGGTTTCAATCGCTAGCCTTCCGTTTGCAAGAGCTTTTTTATACTTACTTAATTTTTCATAGGAAAAGCTAAGAGCAATGAAGGCATTGCCTAAATCGAAAAACTTTTCTGAATTTTTGTCTTTAACCCATTCTTTAAAAAGCACAATTCCTTTTTTGAAACTAGATTGAAGACAAAAGCTCCGAGCGGCTGGGTATTGAATAGGATCGGGAATCGGGCGATTTTTCGCACCGTATATTTTTTCTGCGATTTCATACAGATCGCAGACCCTTTGGTGCTCTTGAGCATCTGAATTAGCAAAAATGGCTCTTCCTAGAGTTTTTAAGAAGCCGCGGCCTAGAGTGCTAAAATCACTTGGAGACTTCATGAGGTAGCCACTAAGGGCTTGATCATAATATTTCGCGGCTTCTTTATATTCATTCTTATATTTGAAAAGATAATTCGCTTTCCATGCCAGTGTGGGAGGGTGCTCCTTAAGTTTCTCAAAATTGCTTTCGTTGAAATGCTTGGTTTTAAGTAAAGTTTCCAGAGGTAAAAAATACCCTTCTTTCGCAGCTGTCGCTGCTAGATCAATTCTTTCGCTTTTACTACAAGGCGAAGGATCGGTGCAGGCAATGAGGTATGTCTCCTTGATTGGAAAATAAGCATGATCAAAATAACTTCGGGCTGTGGCCTTGCATTTGCGAGCCGCTACCCAGCCTGCCACTAAATTTTCAAATGGAGTACTTCCTGCTTGTATAACACTGATTGAGATGTCACTGAGAATTTCTGGCCATTTGCCTTCTCCTAATAAATCTTGCGTGGTAGACCAAGAAAAAATATCGCTTAAATGGCATTTAAGATGACTTAGGCTATCCTTATTTTGCCGGGCTTCTTTTGAAACGAGATATTTCCTGGCTCCGGTTTGAGCAAAGTTAATGTCAGGCATCTTACCAAGATATGAGCTCATCGTAGAGGGTTTTCTTAGCAGCATCAGTAAAGCGAGGAGCTTTTTTTTAAAAAAGTAACGCAACTTAGGGGGATAATCACTTAAATCTTTAAGCTGTAATCGACTATTTCTGTCAAAATAACTCCAAAAAATGTCGCTTTCAAAATTTTTTGCGGTTGAAGATAAATTAAGCCTGGATTGATTATCAAGATAGCTCCCAATGCGTGTCCATACTTCAACTGGAATTTGCGGGTGGATAGGCTCAGGGTCAGTTTTTAGTCGCTTATCTTCAATTTCATAGTTTATGTAATTTTCAGGGTCTTTACGTTTAGCTGGATTCATAGTAGTAAATATTGGAGGTATTTTGAAATGTATTAATCTAATTTAATTTTGGATTTTTGATGGATAGACTTTGCTTCTCAGATTTAGTAGAGATTCAGTAATAAGTTCATGATCATTAATTATATGGGCTTAATCCTTTTAAAATTGGATGGGATAATACCTGCTATAATCAGAGCGTTTCCCATCATTTTGAATGATTTGTTTTTCTGAAATCATTTTATTTGCGACGAAAATTCTTTGATTCTAGCACAACTTCCTATTACTTTTTTAATGGATTTTAGGGGCAAGGTCAGAAAGTTTAGATAATATGTCTTGAATGGGAAGTTCCAATGAATTAAAAACATCATGTGCAAGCTTATAGAATTTCACAGCCTTTTTTAATTTTCCCTGAGCTTCATAGCAGAGAGCTAGATTAAAAATCGAATTGTAATAGTATTCGCTTTTCTTATTAATGGCATTATATATATTCATTTTATAATAACGAATAGCTTTTTCAAATTTGCCAAATTTAAAATAGATTTCTGCTAGACAAAATAGCGCTTTAGTTGTGAAGTCTGTCCTTCCCTGCACCATCTTTTCCAGTTCTGTCAATATTTTAAGAGGAATAGCTTGCTTTTTGGTCATATAAACACGGCACGCTTCTTCATAGCAAAAGATGGCTTGTTCGATATTGCCAAAGTCTGAATTTTTTTTTGCAATTTCTCTTAACCAAGACGGGCTTAAGCACGATTGAGGTTGAGTTCTTTCTGAATTATATATCTCAACAGCTTTATTATATATCTCTACAGCTTTCGCAGCCTGTCCCATTTTTTCATGAGCACAGCCTACTAAACAATGTAATTCAAAGCATGGTTGATCGAGCGGCTGCTTATGATAAGGGGGAAGCTCAAGGGCGTGAATAGCAAAAGCAAAAAATTTAGCGGCGATATCTGGATGGTCTAATTTTAAATGAGCCTTCCCACAAGCTTTATATAAATCAAAGGGTACGCTGACAGATACTAGATGTCGTTGATGGACTTGGTCGGTAATTTCAAAAACTTTATCGTGATTTTGTAAGCTAACGTAATAAGCCAATAATTTTTGTCTTGCTAAATCAGGACTTATATTTCCTGTTTCATTAGGTTTTTCGAGAAAAAGTTCTAAAGCACTTGCTGCTTTTTCCAAATCCTCAGTGTATTCATTTATCCACATCAGGTCTATGAGAGCATCTTGCTTTAAAGATGTATGAGAAGTTATATCGTTTAAATCTTTAACCCTTTCAAGGATTTCGGCGGGTATTAGGAGTTTATTTTCTACATAAGCACCGAGGATAAACTTATAAAAGTAAAGGGCATAGCTAATTTTTTTAATTTTAAAGCTTAATTCGGCTGCTTTTTCTAGGGTTGAGATTGGGATTGTGATTTTTCTATCACGAATTGCAAAATAATACGCCTCAGCCGCCTCTCCATCCTGGCCTTCTGCTTGGAGAGCCATCGCTAAATTCAAATGGAGATTAGGATCTGGAGGGGCAATTTCTTGGGACACCTTTACAGCTAAACGAAGAAACAAAAGACATTTATCAAGATGACCCAATTGCTTTTCCGTAAGGGCCGCAATCCATAAAGATTTTAGATCTGGGTTTACCTGATTTTTCTCGTAGGCTTCAAAGGCTTGACGAAAAAAATCACTCGCAGACACAAAATCACCATGCATGTAATGAAAATTAGCTTTTATTTCGTAAACGCGAGCTGGTACCGTCCCTTGTTCATAAGCTTGAACTGCCAAATTTATATATTCTAATCCCTGTATTATTTTTTGCATTTGCCAGCATAAAACCGCCATGTCTTGGGCTGTCTCCGCAAACTCAGGAGAATGTTGTGTTTGACTATTGGTTGTCTGAAAAAAAGATTCCAGGGAAGCAAAAGCTTTGTCTTTCTCATTAAGCTCTAGATATAATTTACCCAAAGCCAAAAGAACTTCTGGGAGTGGTGGATTGTTTTCAACTTGGCGAATTACGAGAGAAATATCTTCATAGAGCTCTTCAGGGAGGGCTTGAGTCCTCGTATTGTAGCCTTTAACAATCGCTCTATAGCTCGCTAAAGCTTCTTTTAATTTGGAGAATTTTACACTTATTTTTGCGTAATTTTCTAAAAGCTCTTCTTCATGGACTTCTTCAAAATTTATCGTAATTTTGAGGTATGACTGCAATGCCTTTTCCTGTTCATCTTGAGCATCAAAGACTAGAGCCATTTCTAGATAGACTTCATTGGATATGGCTAGGTTCGAGGTTTGAAATGCAAGCCTTGCTTTTTCTAAATATTCTAAAGAGCTATCTAAGTGATTTATTTTTTTGTAAAATTTAGCGAATTCAAACAAAAAATCCGGATCAACAGTTCCCTCTTGATTAAACCCCTTTTCGGCTTCAACATAGCAATCCAAGGCACTTGTATTATTATCAAAATGCGTTTCCAAGTTACCGACTAAAACCAAGGTGTCTGGTGGAATCAATTTTTTTCGGTTTCGATAGGTTTCAATTGCCAGTCTTCCGTTTGCAAGGGCTTTTTCAGGCTCATCTAATTGGTCATAAGAATAGCAAAGTAAATAGAATGCTTGACATCTTGGGGTTGCACCTTTAAGCCATTCTTCAATAAGCAAAATTGTTTTTTTGTAATTAGATTGATCAAAAAAGCTCCATGCGAATGTGTATAAAAGATGATTGGGAATCGGGAGATTTTTTGCGGCATATATTTTTTTTGCGACTTCATAGAGATCACAAACCCTCTTGTTTTCGTCAGCATGCGAATTAGTTATAATGGCTTGTTCTAGAGTTTCTAGGAGGACTGGGCCTGAAGTGCTAAAATCATCAGGAGACTTCTCGATGTATCCCTGAAGCGCTTGATCATAATATTTTGCGGCTTTTTTAAATTTATCTCTGTCTCCGAAAAGATGTTTGGCTTTCCATGCCAGTGTGGGAGGATATTCTTTGAGTTCATTAAAAGTTTTCTCTTTGAATGGTAGTTTGATAAGCAAGGTTTCCAATGTTAAAAAATAACCCTTCCGAGCAGCTTGTGCTGCTAGCTTAATTCTTTCGCTTTTATTATAAAGTAAAGGATAGCTGCAGGCAATAAGACTTACTTCATCAATACTCTTCTCTTTAAAGGTTCTTGAAAAATAACTTTTAGCTGTTGGCAAGTTTTTGTGAGCTGCTACCCAGCCGGCCACTAAGTTTTCAAATGGAGTGCTTCCTGGTTGTATAACCCTTGTTGCTATGTTATTGAGAATATCTGGCCATCTGCCTTGCCCCAATAACTTCTCCGTGGTAGACCAACAAAAAATATCGCTTAAATGACATTTAAGAAGACTTAGGCTATCCTTATTTTGTTGAGTTTCATTTGAAACTAGATATTTCTTAGCTTGGGCTTCAGCAAAGGTAATGTTAGGGATCTCATTTTCTTCAACCGTTGTGATCGTTTCCTTGTCGCTTCCTCTTGCTGCCATTAAAGCCAGGAGCTTTTTCTTAAAAAAGTAACGCAGTTTAGGGGGATAGCCATTTAAATCTTTAAGGTGCAATGGTCCTCTTCTGTCAAAATCACTCCAAAAATTGTCTACTTCAAAATCTTTTGAGATTGAAGATAAATTGAGTCTAGAATGATCATCAAGATAACCCCCAATGCGTATCCATACTTCAACTGGAATCAGTGGATCGGAAGCGTCAGTTTTTAGTCGCTTATCTTCATTTTCACACTTTATGTAATTTTCGGGGTGTTTACGTTTAACTGGATTCATAGTTTTGTAATAATTTGGGGTATTTTGAAATTTATTAATACAATTTAAATTGAGTTTAATGATTTGCAGCTAGCAGATTTTTAGGACTTATAAGGACTCATGGATGAGGATTTATAAATAATAACGTGTGGCAGATTTTGTTATTGGATTGTTTGTTATAGCGCGAATCTTTCATTAGATTTAATGTGTGTAGTGTAAATGTTTAATAAATATATTACAATGAGTTTATAGATTATCAAAATTTTTAATCAGACGAATTATAAGTCATTGAAAGTTACTTGTTATTAAAAACCATTGTTTAAAATCGATCAGAATGGCATGAAGGAGAAATAAAAGATTAGAGGATGGGGGAGTGTTATGCGGAAATTTTTTTCACAATCAAATTTGTATAAATTTTTTGGAATAGGCCTATGTCTGTTGCTGCCTTTATCATGCAACACCGCCCCTACCCCAAAAGCACCAGGCATCACTAAAGCCAATGCCGTAGTGAATCCGACTCAAGGCAATAAAACGTGGGGAAATATCACATTTATTGAAACACCAGAGGGTGTGCAGATCGTTGCCAACGTGCAAGGATTACCTCCAGGGGGTAAACATGGGTTTCACATTCATGAATTTGGGGATTGCAGCGCGGCAGACGCTTCTTCAGCTGGCGCGCATTTCAATCCAAAGAATAAAAAACATGGTGCACCTACGGAATCAGAGAGACATGCTGGTGACTTGGGTAATCTAGAAGCTGATGAAAATGGGCGCGCCGTGTACGAGCGTCTTGATAAAACGATTACGCTTAATGGTCCTGAGAGTATTTTAGGGAAATCCGTAGTCATTCATGAAAGTGAAGACGACTTCAAATCGCAGCCAGCAGGCAATGCAGGCAAACGCGTCGCCTGTGGCTTAATTTTACCTATAGAGGAATAGTTTACACGGCATACTTCATCGTAAATGAAGGATTTTCGGCTAAAAACTGCCGAATTCCTTCATTTCTTAAGCGGCATGCAGGGCACTTCTGGCATCCCTGACGTGGAAATCCTTCGTAGCAAGTAATTGTTTCCTCCAGCAAAAAATCCAATACCTTCAATTCATGCGCAAGCATTAATGTTTCTTTTTTACTCATCGCGACCAATGGGGTTTCGATGAGAAATTTTTCATTGTCTAAATCGATGCGCAATATTGTCTGCATTAAGTCCATGTAGGCCCGTGAACAATCGCGGTACCCTGAATGGCTGCCTTCCACATTGATTATTCCCATGTAGATGGATTCTGCTCCCAGCTCTTGCGCATGTATGGCTCCTAACCGCGCCATTAAGCCATTGCGTCCCATCACTAAAGTGTTGGGGGGAGAGCCAGCCTCATGCACAATCTCGATAGAATTATGGGTTAAAGCATTGGTGGTAATCTGTTTCAAACAAGGAATAGCCAGAATGACATGATCCACGCCCCAAGTCCTGCAGATTTTTTTAGCTTGCTCAAGTTCGGTCGAATGTCTTTGCTCATAGGTAAACGATAAGCTCAAAACGTTTTCGACGGAGAATTTTTTTATGGCTAATGCTAAACAAATACTGGAGTCCATTCCGCCAGAATGGATCACAATAGTTTGTTTCTTAAGATTGTTTGTCATATTCCTCTAGAGATAAACATTAAAAAAAAGAGTCAAAGCAAAAGTGATTCCAACTGGGATTTTAACACTTTTCCAACCGTACAGTTGATGCATAATATTGCAAATTGTGAGTACAATAATCGCTGGGTAGCAAATCGAGACGAGCGGGTGGATGATCGACATGAGTTGCTTAAAGCCTAGATTGGCAAAAAAAGTTGTACAAATCATAATTAAAGTTATGCCTGTTGGGTAAGAGATGTGCAATTCACCAAATTCTTTTTGCAGAACATCAGCAAAAGTCACCGCTAAGCTGATGACAGTTGTGAAGCAAGCTAACGCGACAGCCAAATTGGCGATTCCACCCTGAAGGGGTCCAAGAAGATGAAAAGAAAGCGTGGTCAGGAGGGCCTCTGGAGGAACCTGTGTAATCACTGGATTATGCAAAGCGGCAGTCAAACTTAAACCCACATAAATAATGCCGAGAAATATTCCTCCAATGCAGCCTGCAGCCACTGTGATTTTTTTAACTTCATTGGGAGCCGCTTTTTGATCGAGCTGTTCTTTAAGTAATCTCCAAATGGTGAAAGCGAAAAAAATCGAAGCAATCAGATCCATCGTGTCATATCCCACCAAAAGTCCATCGCGAAAGGCTTCAGAAGAAGTAAGCGACGAATGGCTCAGACTTCCTTGGTCTGAAGTCAGTCCTTGGTAGATGATCAGGGCTAAGGATAGCAGTAAGACAGGGCTTAGCCAGTAGCCTAGGATTGAAAGCACGGTATCTCTTTTGACCATGCAGGCAAGAGCCACAATCCCAAATAAAATGCTAAAATTAAAAAGTGATAGACTGGGAAAATAGGCATTTACACTGGCATAGGTAAGGACGACACAACGCGGCATGACCGCAAAAGGGCCTAGCAGGCCGGCGCAAACTAGCATCAATAGATAACCTGGCAATTTCCCTGTGCGTGAAAAAAAAGTTTTGTAGTCGCCTTTATATAATAGTGTACCGAAGAGTCCTAAAAGAGGACCGCCAATGGAAGTTAAAAGCAGACCGGGCAAGGCGGCAAAAATTTGATCGCCGGAAAGCTGCCCTAAAACAAGCGGAAAAACAACATTTCCCGCTCCAAAAAACATTGAAAAGATAGCCAAACCAGTCATCCATGTTATTCGGCTGAAAAGAGTATTCATGAAAGTCCTATGATTAGATCGATTAAAAAAAGCCCAAGAGGACGTTTGTCGTTGGGTATGGAATTAAAAAAATAGATATGAGGGGAGGGGGTATAGTGTGCCTTACGGCACGAGGACGTCAAAAAGGCGAGACACACCGAGGTGGATCTGCTGGGCGTTTAAGTTATTTAGTAAGGCGTCGTACATATATAAAATAATCTATTGTGATTCGATCTTTTGCTAGGTTATCAAATTGGAATAATTTTTGCAAAATAATTCCCAATAATAGCCTTTCTTCTTTTTTTAAATTTTGCTAGGGTTTAGTTAATGCGGGTTTTGGATCGGAAGGGTGCACTATGTTAAAATGGATAGAAGGATTGCTGGATCGCCTTTTTGCTGTGGCAGGGGCTCTTATTTTTTCGCAAATTCCGCTTTTCATCCAGCAGTATACACAAAGGCTGGCCGGTCATGTGGCCGAATTAAAGTTGCAAGTCGCGCAATTAATGCATGCGGCTTCTTTTTCAGGAAAAACGTTAGAACAGCTCATCGCGAAATTTTTAGCAAGCGGAGATCCTGATTTTGTCAGGCAAGGTGAAATGATGCAGCAGACCGTTTGGCGCTATGACCACCTGAATTCCGCTCTGCAGCATCTCGAAACAAGCACATCTTTATCCCGCTCTTTTGTTTTTCTTCATCAATTTGATTGGAAAATCGCGCAGGGGACCCTAGATTCTTATGCTTTTGGAATTGTTTTAAATTGGGAAGGCGGAATTTACATAGTCATTGGAGTTTTAAGTGGAATATTACTTTACCGCTTTTTGCTATTTAATCTTCACGTCCTAGCCAATCTTTGCTTTTCACTTAAGCATATGATTCTAACTACGCTAAAAACTAACTAACGAATTCTTATATTTTTTTATCCAAATTTAATAAACTTCTCGCACGGTGCCGCAGATCATTTTGGAGATTACTTGGATCACCGTCGTCATCCTGAATGGGTTTAACAGCTGTGGATTGGGAGCTATCATCTGCCAGAGGGGTAATACCGAGATCATCCGCAAGTTGGATATCGGAGGCATTTTTTGATGCACTCGCAGTAGCAGATGCGACCGAAGCTGAGGAAGAACCGGTCTGAGTTTGATCCAATCCATTTAGAGCTTCAATTTGTGCTTCTAAGAGAGGATTGTACAGAGGGTTATTAGAATAATCATCACTTGTGACATCATAATTATTATTACTAACCATAGAACCTCCTAATATTTAGGAATCTATTATTAATAATAGATCTTTTTTGATTAAAATTCAAGTCGGGGATTAGCCCGTGAAACTTGGTACAAAAAGAATGTAGCAAGTGTTTTGCCATCTTGAATGGTCCCATCCTTTATCCAGTTCCATATTTGGTTCCATTTTAAAATTTCGACTTGAATTTCTTCTGTGTCCTCTAATTGCTGTCCGACAAATTGTAGAGTATGAGCGGTAAAGGCAAACATTTTTTCATCGCAAATCCCAGGACTTGTATAGAAAGAAGATAAGAAAGAGATTTCTGAAGCCTCGTACCCAGTTTCCTCAATGAGTTCCCGCCCTGCAGCGAGTGGTGGCGGTTCGTTGAGTTCTAGAGTACCGGCAGGAAGTTCCCATAGGGTTTTTCCTACCACAATTCTTTCATTTTTAATCATCAAGATATGCTCAGAATCAATAATGGGTAGGATGACAACAGCTCCTGGATGGATAATCGCCTCCTTTTTAACCCTTTCACCGCTTTTACCCTGTATGGCGGCCTCATAAACGGCAAAACGTTTTCCATGATAAATCTGCTGAGTGTGAGGAAGCTCTGCAAAGGGATGAGAAGGGAGTTCCATAATAAAGCCCTGGGGTAAAATTGCTTGTTTACGGCAAGTTTACTTGGCTATTTTACAAAAATCAATAGATACGTATCAAACCCAGATATAGCCTAGGGAGTAAACAAAAGTATTAGCAATTTTTACAGCAAATTGCATAAGACATTTTTTACCAAAGGAAATTCTTATGCTGAAGTTCTCAATGGGCTAAAAAATCATCCTGCAATTCTAGCATCTCAGAAAGAAATATGGGATATCACTAAAGAAGCTAAATGAAAATTGCTTTAATAAATCTCTAATAGATAATTTAATTATTTTGCTTTTTTTTATTTTCTCGTAGCTTTTTCTTCCCAATGTTTTTCAAATCCTGAAAATTTTTTTTATTTCTTACGATAAATCCATGCTGAACTAAATATTCCAATAAGGCAGAACAATATGCTTTGATGCTCTCTTTTTCTGAACTTTCCAGATAGTGCAACCAAATTTTTAAAGTTTTAATTTGTTGATTTTTTGTTTTTTCAATGGATGAAAGGGGGGACATGAGTTTGAGAATGGGATCATTTTCAATCTTTTTACAATCAGTATTAAGGTTTTGGACGAAAAATGGGAAAAGTTGTTCTTTTATAATATCAAATAAATAGTTATTTGTTCTGGAAAACAGATTTTGTTTAATTGCATCGAGCGTAAAGTTAAGCAGAAAATTTTCTAAATTTGTTATATCTGTACTAGAATCTAGATGTTTGATGCGTTCCGCTAATTTAATGCTCAGCCTTACAGCGAAGGGAAATAACATTTTAGGGAAGTACAACCGGTAAGGATTGGTCTCACTGCCTTCTTGGAGGTTTTTCTTAGAGGTATCATAAGTAATGATTTGTCTAGGTGCTAGTTCCACCTCTGAACAGCTGTTGACATAATCTTCTATGCGGTCTGCACGCATTAAGTCTTTAAAATCTTGATTTATAACTAAAAAATGAGTGCCCCATAATTTTATGCATTCGAGAATTTCCAGGCATTCTTCTAGGTTCATCTTGTCTGGTTCAATTTTTGCAATCCAAGATTGCAAATAAAAGTACTCCCTAAGAAAAACAGTTTTTAAAAAAGGTGATTTTACCGATTTTAATAGGGGAGAAGCCGCAACGAGAATTTTTAAGATCAGAGACTTACTATGATTGTATCCGAGCGGGGACCGATCAAAAATTTGTGCAGCTAGCAGACTCATCACCATCAGACCGTCTTTGGTGTAATAATCTTCCCGCGCTATACCAGGCTCAGAAGGACGTGGAAAACACGACAATAAGTTGTCGTACTGGATATCTTGCACTTCTTGGGTTAAAAGTTTATAGGCTCCATAGTAGTATTCATCCCAATCAAAGTCAAAGTCGTGTTCCCAACTCATTTCTTCAAAGACACCATTTTTCTTGGCGATTGCCAAAAAACCTCGCGCCAGCATCCTTTCATCTTTAAAAGAAACTAAATTTGCAATCACATGACTGAACATCGCATGCAGGTTTTTAACATCAATTTCTTTACAATCAGTTGTAATATCTTCGAAAATATCTTTTAAAAATAAAAAGAAATCATCCTTGGATTCATTTCTAAAAAAATGATAGATGCCATGATTGGTAGTGGTTAAAATAAAATCGATGTTTGCGAGTTTGAATGATAACAACTCGTTGGATTGCAGCTCGATATAGTGTTTTATAATTTCTTTAAAAATTTCTAAATCTTCATCTCTCCCAAAAAAGTTGTAAATCCTTTTGTAGAATATCTGATTGATTTCGGATCGTGTATCGATATCGATTTTTGATATTTGCGATTGAATCCATTCAATTGGAAGCGTATTTTCTGATGTTATCAAACCAACGCATTGTTTGACATAATCATAAAGAATAGGTTGGAGGAGTTTAGTAGATAGTAGACAGGAGATATCTAGGTTGAATAAAGCATTTAATGCCTCGAAAATTTTTGGTTTTTTTTCTTCAAGATTTAAGCATGATTGTAAAAATTTTTGAACAGTTTTTTGAAATTTTTGATCAATCGGCTTTTCTACAGATGTTGTTGAAGACTTATCTACAATGTCGATGAGGGTTTCAATCTGGCAAGTATAGAAACTGGGATTTTGCAAACAGACTAAAGAATCAAAGATGAGTGAGGGGCAGGCTATCTTTGCATGGCGAGCTTGTTGAAGGATTTCAAGGATTTCTAGATGATATTCTTCCTCATTCAGACAATGAAGCCTCTTCAAGAAAAGTAAGAATAAGGGTTGCTCCAATTGCTCTTTCAATGCGGAAAATGCTTCCATGCAAATTTCACGGTTCTCAGAAAAAGCAAGAAGTTTTTTTAGAGATAACGATAGAGGTTTAGCAAATCGGCCTCCGTGGTTGGCGTGGAGAAGTTCTTGTCTGATTAGGCTTAGGTTTGAAACCAATTCAGCATTCAATGAAAAATGGTTTGAAAATAGTGTTAAGGTTTTTTCAAAAATAGAATATTTACCTTCAGAGGTGGAAAAGTTAATTTCTTTGTTAGCAAGTTGTTGCAGAATTTTCTGGCAGGCTTTCTGATTCTTTTTAGTGAAACAGATCTCAATGACTAATTTCCAGCAAGCTTCCGTTTCCAAGCTTGGATCATAAGTCTTGAACGTATTTTCCCATATTTGAGCCAAAAGCAATCCCGCTTGGAAATCAGATTGCGCAATGGATTGTTCTAGTAAATCTTTAAATAGGGAGAGAGGGAGCTTGATGTCGTAGGTTTGTATTAAGGGGAATAGCTCTTGCCACACAGCAGGTTTTGGTGATGAGCGGGTGGTTTCAAGCGTTAAATCGATTAAAAATTCTTTGAGTTCATTGCTTTTAAATAGCTCTTTAAATTGATTGGAATGGTCTCTTAAAAGCTTAAAACATGCATAGGGATTTTCGTTGTATTTTGCTTGGCATATCTTTCTCAATAAACCAGCACAGCTTGAGTGGTCTTCGACGCGAGTACTTAGGCTCAATTTTAAAAATGCTAAACTTGCATCGAATTTAGCTTGATCTATTAGGTTGAAAATTTGGGCAACCAATATTTCGTAAAGCTCTGGGTGGCATTCCGAAGCATTTTTTTCAACGAGCCGCATCAATTGAGGCAGCCATTTAAGCTGATCTGCTTCATCTAACTGTGCGACATGTAATATGCAGGTTTTAAATGCTTCCAGGGCATTTTTTTGGGTGGAGGCTCCTGGGCTATTAACCAAAAATTTTAAAATGGTGGAGTTTTGAATAAGCTGATCTTTTTCGGTGGTTGTTTGAAGCATTTGAGAAAAGGCCGAAATAGCTATTTCGGATTGATCTTGATTGAGAGGTAGGTGGATGCAACTTGAAAGGTGAAGAAAGGTTATGAGATGCTGGGGTTGCTTCTCAAGAGATTTTACAAAATGCATGAAATTTTTTAATAATATATCCTGCAATTTGTTACAAAAAGACTGATTATTAAAATCTACTAAAGAGAAAAGTTCGAGAGTTTTAATGATCAGTTTCACCTTACAATTTTCAGATCGGTTCATCGTTAGGTTGACAAGCTGCAAGAGCATCGATTCATATGACGTCAATCCCCTATAGGTTTTTTCTCCAACAGGTTTTGGAATTTGGGAGAAAAAATCTATCCAGGCAATGTAATCCTCATCGGTAAGTTGATTTAATAAAACGGATTGCTCTGTAATGATTTGCGCACGCTGCATTTTCCATAAAGCATCGGTAGAATGAGGATTGCAAATTAATCCACGGAAATAGTCTATCCATAGTGGGGCGAAAACTTCATTTCCAAATGAAATTGTTTGTTTGTCTTGTAAGGATTTTAAAATTTTCTCATGCTCATCTAATTCAATAAGAAGTTTAAAGAGTTGGATTTTTAAATTTTGAGCAATTTCGACAGAAATCCACTCTTCTCCATGTTTAAGGCAGCTTAGAGCTAAGGGCAAATCTTTGATGTTTAAGGCTTGATCGATAACTCGAGCAAAATAACTCTCTTTTAGCTTTGAAATTTCGGCAGAGGAATTTTGTGAAAGGAAGATGAGGAATGGCTCATTTTGAAAAGAATCAGGATGAGCTGTAAAGTGCTTAATACACTGTTCACGTTCCGAACTGACAAGCCAAGAATATATTTTTTGCAAAGCGATGAAGGCTTTATCAAATCCTTCTTCAGCTAAAATTTCTAAGCAAATTTTCGAGGCTTGGTTGCAGATGTCTTGATAAGGGTATAGCGATTTGTCTTTCAACTTTGCTAGAAAGTCTAAAGTCGCTAATGAGGTTTCCTTTTCTTTTACTTTCTGAATAAGCCATTCAAATGTTTCTCGTGAGATTTCAAGTTTTTCCTTATTCTGCGAAAAACTGATTAAGAGGTTTCTTAAATTTAGAAATGTGGTTGCGTCAACGGGGATGGACTGTCTTTGATAGCCCCTACAAACAGATTCAAAGGCTTGAATTTGCTCTGGAAAGCCAAGCAGCCTGGCGTTTTCCTTTAGTAATGCAAGTGCTTTTTCTGGTCGATTAGATAATGATTCGATCAATTCTAGGGCATATTGAGAAAGTTCTTCTTTAGGGATTTTGCCTTTAATGTCCTTCCAAAGTTCCATTACTTGATGATCAAATTGACTTTTTTGGCATAGACTTAAAATCCAGCGATGAATCACCTTTCTAGGGGGGTCTTCCGATTGAAAATCGACATGCGTTAATGGCTCCCATCGACAAAACAGATCGAAAAAAGTTTGTCTTTGAATGTGCGTAGTGGCGGCTTGTAAAATGTCAGGCATGTTTTTAATCAAAACAGTCTTATCAGTCATAGGTGCATTCAGCGCAACATGAGCATTAGCTAGGTATAATCCTATCTCTTTTAAAAAGGGAGACTTTCGACAAAGCAACTCTTCATAACAGTTTTTGAGATCTTCAAGAAAGTTTGGCATTTTATCCAAGTCTTTAAGTAAGGGAGAGGTATCTAAGGCTGGATTAAAGTCCGCGGGTATCAGATGAAGCCAGATTGCTTTTAAATAGCTGAGTTCTTTTGCAGGGATTGAATCTAATGAAAACACCGCTCCTGATAGATCAAGGGGGAATACAAGATAGTGTCCCTTGACGTCGATTTGAATTTTCATACCCCTTGGTTCAAAAACCCGGTAAACTTTTGAGTGGACATCATTTTCAAGAGTACTTGAAGCTTCATTTAGTCTAACACAGGCAGCAAGATGAAGGACAGCCCAGATTCTTTCAAACGAACATTGATTTTCAACTGCATCGGCTACTAGGTTTAATAGATCTTCATTTTTTGGAAAAATGGCACGCATTTCTTTCCAGAAAAGTTTGAAATCAAAATCTTCTTTTACGAGTCCATTTGCCTTTCTTTTTTGATTTTTTAAACTGATGCGAGCTTTCAAAATCGAGGCGTTAAACGTGACAGCTATAGGATTGGCAGAATGGCTCGCAAGACGTCTTTTCAGTAAACGCGAAAGCTTTTCGATATTTTTTCCTTTCAAACATAGCTTTTTCAAAAGCGGTACCTGTGAAGGGAAATATGTTGCCCCTTTTGACAGATGAATAAGGAGGGTCATGAGTCCTTCAGTATTTACTGTCTTTGGATCATCGATATGCAGCATTTTTAAACGTTTGTCAAAAACGGGCTGATAAGGGTTTTCAGCTGAAGTTTTGGGCCAGATTTGCAGTTCTTTTTCTGTTTTTGAAAAAACGATTTTAGGATCTATTTCGATTACCCAATTATCATGCACAAACAGGTGGTCTCTTTTGGGTGAGCCAATCACGAAGTCTGTTTTTAAATTTTTATCTCCTAAGGATGCTATTAAAAATTGTTCTGCAAGAACAAGTTGGCGTTCGGAATTCTTTTTATGAGGAATGCTCAAATTAATAAAAGCGAGATCTCTAACCTCTGTAAAAGATAATGAGGTTATGTGTTGGACTTGACCAATCAGCTTATTTTTCAAAGATCGTAAAGCTTTGACATCAATGCAAGTCTCTTCATTTTCCATGACGATCTTGAATAGCCAGTCTAAATCGTCTGACTCAACGATGGGGTCTAGGTTTTTGGCTAGCTCGATTAAATCTTCACAATCCAGTTCCAGCAAAGCTTCCATAAAGCTTTCTTCCATACAACCGGCATAAGCCGCTGAGCTGCCTCGTAATTGGATTTCATTTTTTTTGAATATTCCCGCGCAAGCTTCCTGCACATGCATGATTAATTCTGAGTGAGGAAGGTTAGCTAAAGAGTGGCCGTTTTTAGTCGAGATGTTTATTGGCTTATTTAGTGTGGCGGAAAAACGATCCAAATTTTTTAAGGGTTGCAGGGGTTTTAACTTTTTCGTTAGCCATCCATCTTCCCCAATGAGGCCTTTTTCCTGTAGCTCTTCCCGAATTTGGAGATAAGTGGGGGCTAAGCGGCGTGGATGATTGAGTTTTTTGACATCACTAGTCTGTAAGATTTCGCTAGAAATCGATTCATTGGGAGGAGGGAGGACTACTTTTTCTATTTTTTGTAGTTGTTCTGTCTGGAGCTGTTCTGAAGGGATAAACATATAATAACTCTCGTATGAATCAATAATTAATAATTATAGATTAAATTTATATAAATTTTGATTATATATCTGAAGCATTTTGTTAGGTTACAATCTTGATCCTTATTATCCAAGGTTTCTATTTGACCAGCTTCTGCCGTGCAAATCCCTCCTGCATAAAATTGATTCATTAGACTTCGTTCGAAATTCCATTTTGAAAAGCTTAACTTTACTTCTTTCTACCCAGTTCTTCTTGCCTTTCTCGAGTCTCTCTTTCCTTCTCTTCTGATTGATGCTTTGCCCAATATACTTCATTTATTGGGATAAGTTCATAACATGAATTCAATCGTGAAGAGTTTCACATTTGGCTAAATTATTTTCTTCGGTAGGCGGAATTTTGACATCGATTGCAAGAATTTTTCTTTAAAAACAGGATCCACTTGGTTTAAAAAATCCAAATTTGGTTTTTCGGGATTTAATTTAATAGCGATAGTGTATCGAATCATCGCATATTCGATTGGAAGAACATTTGGGCAATTGTCAAGGATAAGGTCTTGCAACATAAGATCTTTTTGGTAACGAGCGGCTTGGGCACTGGTTACTGAAGTTCCGGTTAAATTCACGATCTTGCAGTTAGCAGGAATCTTAAAATTTTCCCAATTTAGATTTGTTCCAGCTAAATTGAGGGATCTTAGATTAGGGAATTTGGTAAAAAAGACTTGCAATTCATCAAGAGTGACTTGCGTATTGCTTAAATCAAGTGCACTCATTTCCTCGGATGGCTCACCTTCAAGAAGATTCAAGTAACTTTTATTTTCATTTAATAGGCCCTCTAAGCGCTTCAATAGAGGTACGACTGGGGATTTTAGCGCATCTATCGCATAACTTTTAGTTTTATTCGGAGAGATCAGTACTACAGTATAGAAGCCATTTTTGTGATTGATCCGTTCAATTCTTTGAAAGGGAGATTGGTGGAAATTCAGATTATAAATTTTTTTGTCGGCTATTTGGGCAGGCAAGGTGCTGGCTGCGACTTCTTTTTTTAAGAGATAATCTAATTTTTTGCTTAAAAAGCGCAAATTAAAGCTTTTGGGTGAATCAACTAGAAGTGGATTAATATTGATTTGTCTTGATGTTTCAAAAGATAAGAAGTTCATGTTTTTTCCTTTTTAATTTAGCCAAGAATAGTAAATCAATTTCAATTAAAAAACCATAATAAACAGGTTGATGCGCCTTAAAAAGTAATTAAGATAATTTTAATTTATTGTTTTAATATTAACTTTGTGCTATACTTTTTTAAAGTTTTGCTAAAAGAAGTTTTAACCAAAATAAAGGATGTTTATGAAAAAATCAGCAATGACTCTCATATTAGCAACTAGCTTATGTGTTTCTTCTTTAAGCTACGCCGTTGTTGAAGGCGAGCGTTTTCTTCAATCTGAGGAAGCTGTCAAGACTGCAACCTATGGACACGTCGATGCTAGAGCTCTCAAAGCTTTGTTAGATGCTGAGACTCCTATGGTATTATTGGATGCGCGCGGGCATAAATGGCATGATGCGAATATCATCCCTGGTGCAAAACTGGCATCATATGAATATGCACCGGAAGACTTAGAGAATTTGATTCCTAATTCCGATACTTTAATCGTTGTCTACTGTTTTTCGTTTACTTGTCCCCTTTCAGGTCGACTTGCAGATAAGCTTATTCAGTTAGGATATAAAAATGTGATGGAATATCCAGCTGGCTTAAAAGAGTGGAGAGATGTAGCTAACTACCCAGTAGAAGCTATCGAGCCTACTGATTACGTGGAATAGCGATTACTTATTTGTTTTTGATTTCTAGGCATTTTTCGAAAGAAAAATGCCTTTCTTTTTTATTTAAGAATAAAATCTAGTACATTAATGCAATATATTTTAATTATGATCCTAGCAAATAAATTTGCTAGAGCATTTTAAGCAACAAGGGCCTATACTGACCTGAACTTTGGGCTTCCCCTTATAATGATGGAGTCTTTGCGTTTTTCCCCTACGACTGTCTTTGCAGCCGATGAGAAAGGTCGCAAAAGCTCATCAAGAGAGAAGGAAACCTTAAAGTTAAGGTTTATCCACAAAAAATTGAGGGAAGTTAGATGAGTGTATTACCGATGGCAAAAATGATGATCCTCTTTGGAGCATTTTTGGCCTTTAGTGCTGTGGCTTTAGGTTCATTCGGAGCCCATTTTTTGAAAAACCGCCTTTCACAAGAAAGCTTAGCTGTTTTTGAAATAGGGGTTCGCTATCAAATGTATCACGCCCTGGCATTAATTCTCTTAGGGTGTCTTTATCAATTGTTTCCCGAGATGTGGTTTGCCTGGGCTGCGGGATGTATTTGTCTAGGAACGCTCATTTTTTCAGGAAGTTTGTATGCTTTAGCTTGCACCGGTATTAAAGCGCTTGGAGCTATCACTCCTATTGGGGGAGTCGCTTTTCTTATTGGTTGGATCTTTATAATCGTGGGAGCATTGAAAAGTTCATGAGCCATATTGTTTTAAAACCTGGTAAAGAAAAAGCGCTGCTTAATCATCATCACTGGATTTTTTCTGGTGCCATCGCTTCAAGTCCTTCCTATGAAAATGGAGAGTTGTTGGCAGTCCTGAGTTCTAAACAACTCCTTTTAGGGCATGGCTACTTTAATAAAAAATCTTCAATCATCGGACGCATGGTTTCTTTTGGCGATATGCTTCCTGAAGATGCCATTAAAAGAAATTTAGAAAATGCATATCTTATGCGGCAGCAATGGTTTAAAAATAAGCAAACGACAGCTTACCGCCTTGTGCATGGAGAGGGAGATCAACTCCCAGGATTAGTGGTGGATTGCTATGCCGATGTGCTTGTAATTCAAATTGCGACCCTGGGGATGGAAAAACTAAAGCCCCTCATCATCCAAGAATTAAAACGCTTGCTCAATCCCAAAACCATTTATGAAAAATCTCTGCTTCCTTCGCGACAGGAGGAGGGACTTGAACCTTTTCAAGGCATATTAGAAGGAGTTGAGCCGGCTGAAATTGCGGTCCTGGAAAATGGTTTAAAGTTCAGTGTTTCGCCAATTCATGGACAAAAAACGGGTTTTTTCCTCGATCATCGCGAGATGAGGCAGCATATTCGTCAATTATCTGCAGGGAAGCGCGTGTTGAATTGCTTTAGCTATACTGGAGGCTTTTCGGTTTATGCTGCCGCAGGAGGAGCTGTACGTGTAGATTCAGTGGATATTTCTGACAGGGCCATTGCAGAGGCTAAAATTAACATGCAGTTAAACCCTACTACGGCTGAAAGTCAGTTTTATTGTGAAGATGTCTTCGAATTTTTGCGTCGTTCCCCCCTTGACTATGACATCCTCATTTTAGATCCCCCGGCATTTGCTAAAAAGAAACGCGATCAAGTGGCAGCTTGCAGGGCCTATAAAGACATTAACCGGATTGCGATGCAAAAAATGCCAAAGGGATCTTTATTGCTCACCAGTTCATGTTCTTATCATATTGATGAGGAGCTTTTTCAAAAGGTTATTTTCCAGGCCTGTGAGGAAGCAAAGCGCAGCGCGCGTATTATCGGACGTCATCAGCTGGCGCCCGATCATCCGATTAATCTGGCACATCCAGAAGGGGATTATTTAAAGAGCTTACTGCTTTACATGAGATAATCACCCGATTTGGGTTTATCTCTTGAAATTTATGCGCATTGCAATTTTTTCTGGAGAAAATAGAACAAAAGATCGCAGCGGACAAGCCTTAAATTTCAGAGAGAACCCAAAATTCAGGTAGTCAAAGGGAGTAAACCGGCTCTTGGTCTTTTGAATCGAGGAGGGATGGTATTTTTTTATCGAGAAGAATCTCGAGCCAATCAAAAGTTTTCTGATGGAAAAGAGTGAGGGCTCCCGCGGCACAGTGCTCTCCCGCTCCTTCAGCATTAGTAAATAGGACATATGCTTTTTGACAAATTAATCGTTGAAAAAATTCTTTGGCCTGCCCGGCGCTATATTGTTCATTTTCGGCATCCAGGACTAAGGTTGGGCAAGTAATATTTTGCACGATCCCTTCAAGGGTATAAGACTGCCATTGGCGTAGTAATTCGACAGGTGAGTGAATTCCATGGACCCACATTTTAGCTTTGAATTTCAAAGCCATCATGGAATTAGTCAGAATTTGCATCATATACTTATCCAGAATTCCATTTTCATCTTTTTGCAGCAAAGAGGTAATCTCGGGGAAGCTTTTTTTAATGCTATCAAGAGCGTCGAATTGACCAGGGTGGGTAATCAACGCTGCCACGCGATGTTCGTAAGCCGCAGCGCGCGCAGCTAATAACCCCCCCCAGCTGATGCCGGTTAGGATAATGGCATCTGCCTGAACTTCGGGGATTGTCAAAAGAAAATCGACAACAGGTGTGATTACATTTTCCCAGTCAGGATGCATATAGAGATTATTCTTAATCAAAGCCTCCCCTTGGCCCGGGCCGTCGAAGCAAAGCACATGAAACCCGCGTTTTAAAGCTGCAGCTGCTAAAGCTAAATAACTTTCCTGGTGTGTACTATCATACCCGCTATTGATAATCAGGGTAGGGTGCTTAGCATCTGAGGCATCGACTTTATAAAAATATCCAGGAAGGAAAGACGTTTCGTATGGAATCCGTACAGGGATAACAGGATGTGGAAAAAGCTCAGCAGCTTTAGAAAAAGTATGCACATGGTGTTGATAAGCCTGGAGCAAGCGTTTCTCCGGAGGAGAGCCATTTAGGAAAAAATAAGCCGTACGGTAATAGTTGGAAGCTCGCAAGTAGGCTTGGCGAGCGCTGATTAAGTTGCCGGCATTGATAGAAGTTTCAGCATTTTCTTCGATGCGCTCGGCGGTCGCCACCCAATTATCGTACCAGCTGTCCCATTGATCTTCTTTAATTTTTTCGGCAGTGGATAAGCATTCGCCAATATCAGCTCCATCTGCTGAGGTGTAGGAAATGGTTCGCAGCAATTGTGCGTCTAATTGGGGTAAATCAAAATAGAGTCTCATGTCCATTCCTTTTGGATACGATAACATAGATGAATGCATTCATCAAACTGTTGGATGTTCTGTAAAGTTAATTGAGGCGCTTCGGTTAGGGTGTGAGGAGCAAAGTGTTTAAACAAAGGAATTCCCTGGTCGCCTAAAATGCGCGGCCCTATATAGAGATGGAGTAACTGGATCAGGTTTTCTTTCAATAAATGGCCTAGCAAGGTTGCGCCTCCTTCGACAAGAATTTGAAGAATTCCTCTTTTTCCTAGTGTCTCCATTAACGCATTAATGTCAATCCCTTCCTCAGTTTCAGGGGCGATAATACACTCGATTCCAGCGCTTTGCCAGGCATCGAAGGCCTTTTGTGAAGCCATAGAGGATGTGACTACTAAAGTCGGAGCTAAAGCGAGATCAAAGAGAGGGGAAGATAGGTTTAAAGCCCCTGTGCGATCCAATACCACACGCAATGGCGGCTTAGGAGGCAAGGCAGCTAAAGATCTCACCGTGAGTTGAGGCTGATCATAGTGAGCTGTTTTAGTCCCAACGAGAATAGCTTGTGATTCGGCGCGAAGACGTTGGGCATCTTGACGGGCTTTTTCATTTGTGATCCATTTAGAGGTGTTGTCTGGCGCAGCTGTTCGTCCATCTACACTGATCCCGGCCTTAGCAATGCAAAAAGGTTTCCCGGTTTTTCGATGAAATAAATAGGGTTCAAGCATTTCAAAAGCTTTTTGGGCTTCAATTCCAACCAAAACTTGAATGCCTGCCTCTTTGAGTTTACGGATGCCTTGACCCTGCACGCGTGGATCCGGATCCTCTAAAGCAATCACAACCTTAGCAATTTTAGCTTGGATGACCGCATCCACACAAGGAGGGGTGCGGCCAAAGTGGGAGCACGGCTCTAATGTCACATAGAGGGTACTCCCTTCACATAAATGACCAGCTTGCCGGATGGCCATGACTTCCGCATGAGCTTGGCCGACAGGCTGAGTAAATCCTTCACCCACAATTTTTCCCTGTTGCACGATGACAGCACCGACCCAGGGATTTGGGGGGGCATGGATTCGCGCTTGTTGTCCTTGTGCTAAAGCCCGTTTCATAAAGTAATGATCGGCATCCATCGTTTATTTTCTTCCTTTAAGCAACTCTTGAATGAGGGAAGGATCTGCTAAGGTAGAGATATCACCTAAATTTTCCAGATCATCTTCAGCGATTTTGCGTAGAATCCGACGCATGATTTTACCTGAACGCGTTTTTGGCAGAGCTTGCGTAAACTGGATTTTTTCGGGGATTGCTATGGGTCCGATGGCCCATTTGACATGCTCCGCTAAGGCTTGCTTAAGCTCAGCTGTAGGTGCCACACCTTCAATTAATGTGACAAAAGCATGCAAACTGTGTCCCTTGACGTGGTGAGGGAAGGGAACGACTGCGGCTTCAGCCACAGCAGGATGACTGACGAGAGCACTTTCAATCTCAGCAGTTCCGAGACGATGGCCGGAAATATTGACCACATCATCCAGCCGCCCGAGCAGCCAAAAATCTCCATCGGCATCAATGCGACACCCATCGCCAGTGAAATATAAGTTTTTGAATGTTTTGAAGTAAGTATTGACAAAACGTTCGTGATCTCCCCATGTTGTGCGCATAATGCCTGGCCATGGCCGCTTGATACACAAGCTGCCCCCTTCATTAGGAAGACAAGTTGTTTCATCTGCTCGCAATACAACAGGCTCTACCCCAAAAAAAGGACGCCCGGCACTGCCTGGTTTTAGATCGAAGCAGGTAGGGAAAGGCGCGATCATAATGCCTCCAGTTTCAGTCTGCCACCAAGTATCTTCCACCGGACAGCGGGATTTGCCGATATTTTCAAAAGTCCACATCCAGCTCTCTGGATCGATGGGCTCGCCAACCGTACCTAATAAGCGCAAAGAGGTTAGCTCATATTTTTTAGGCAGCTCTTGCCCCTGGCTAATCAAGGCACGTACTGCCGTAGGTGAAGTATAGAAAATCGTTACGCGGTACTTATCGACGATTTGCCAGAATCTACCGGCATCAGGATAAGTAGGAATCCCCTCATACATTAAGGCGGTGGTCCCATTAGCCAAGGGACCATAGAGTCCATAGCTATGACCAGTCACCCAACCGAAGTCAGCAGTGCACCAGTAGACATCAGTGGGATGGATATCAAAGATATAGTAATGAGTTAGAGCAGCATGCAGGAGATAGCCGGCTTGGGTATGTACCACTCCTTTAGGCTTTCCCGTGGACCCTGAAGTATAAAGAATAAAAAGAGGGTCTTCGGCATTTAGCGGCACAGCTGCGCAAACAGGATCAGCCGCTTGCATGACGGTATCATACCAACTATCTCTTCCTTCAGTCATCGCGCAAGGTGTCGTTGTACGTTGCACTACGATTACGTTTTTTACTGTCGGGCAGTGGGACAAAGCTTTGTCCATGATTTCTTTTAGAAAGATAGCTTTACCACCGCGCAGCGAAACATTAGAAGTGACGACTAAGCTGCAGCCAGAGTCATTGATGCGGTGTTGAATTGCCTCAGCGCTAAATCCTCCAAAAATGACAGAATGAATGGCACCGATTCTCGCACAGGCCAGCATAGCAATGGCTAATTCAGGAATCATTGGCAGGTACAGGCAAACCCGGTCTCCTTTTTTTATCCCTTTTTGCTTCAGTGCTGAAGCAAATTGGCAGACGTTTTGGTGCAATTCTCGATAGGTTAATGTGCGAGTATCTTGATCCTCATCCCCCTGCCACAGGATTGCAATTTTATCAGACGTTGATGCATTAAGGTGACGATCCAGACAATTTTCGCTAACGTTCAATTCACCATCTTCAAACCAGCTATGATGGATCTCTCCGGCATCGCTATCCCAGTTATGCTTACCCGCGCAGGTGGGAAACTTTGACCAGGTGAGCATTTGCGCCTGTTCAAGCCAAAATGCCTCAGAATCCTCCAGGGAGCGTTGATAAAGTTGTCGATATTCTTGCGCACCTTTAAGCCATGCTGTTTTTTTAAAATGCGCGAAAGGAGGGATCCGTCGCTTTTCATCCATTAAATTTTTCAGTGACGAAGCATCAAATTCAGGCATCATCGATCCTTGGGTATATGTAAGTTTGTATTATTAAATCTGAATTTGGACTAATTCACTTGCGGATACTTGCGAATCAGTTCAAATTTTTCTTCCAGATTACGCTCCAAGGTAAACCACAGAGGCACAGAGGAGAGCTTGAATTTCAGCTATAACAAGCTAATTTGACACTTGCAAGCAAGTGTCAAAGTCAACTCTGTGGTTCCCTTGTTCAAGAAGTGAAATTAGTCCAAACTCCAAATTAAAAGAAAACAGGGAATTCAGTTAACCATATCTTCTATTCTTATCCAATTGACATTTTAAATATGAGAATGCAGGATAACGTTTTCCTTTTTGATTTTGAAGAACTTTACGAACATTGCTTAAGGAGCTGGGATAAATTTTAAGGAAAAAAAAATGCATTTCAGATACATTTATTCAACAAATTAGAAAAACTAGGGGCCTGTCTAATGAAAAAGCAACTATATTATTTTACTGTATTGTTTATCTTTTGTCTGGGATTGGGCTTCGCAAATGCTGAGGAGCTTAGACAAATGGAAAATAAAGCCAAGAAAGATATTGTGGTAATGAAAACTTCAGAAGGGGATGTTAAGATAGAACTATTTACTGCTGAAGCACCCGCAACAGTGAAAAACTTTTTGGACTATGTTACTGCTGGTCAATACAATGGAACCATTTTTCATCGTGTGATCGATGGCTTTATGATTCAAGGTGGTGGCTTTACTCCAGATTTCAACCAGAAATCAACCAAAGCACCGATCAAAAATGAAGCTACCAATGGTCTCTCCAATAAAAAAGGCACCTTGGCTATGGCGAGAACTTCAGATCCTCACAGTGCCACAGCGCAATTCTTTATCAATGTGGCTGACAATGGATTTTTAGATAATCAAGGGGAAACTCCACGCGAATATGGCTATTGTGTTTTCGGAAAAGTCATCGAAGGCATGGATGTGGTGGATAAAATTAGAAAAGTCAAAACCGGAACTTTAGCGGGTCATAGCGATGTCCCTAAAGAAACAATTGAGATCATCAGCATCACCAAACAGGCGTCTTAGGAGTTTAAGGGGAAGGCATTGGACCAGCTTCCACAGGCTGGTCATTGTCTTCTCTTTGATTGATTATCTTTTCTCAAATTACGTAGCTCGTCAAACTCTTCAAGCTGTAGGCGGGTAATATTTTCTTATTTTCCCTGACAAGTAATCATGTGCTATAGATGAAATCCAATCAGATAGGGCTGGATCTAGTTTTCTTGCTGGATCTGGTGAATCAAGTAGCAATCGGCGGTTAGCTGCCCAACCTAGCATAAAGTAGAGCCTGATGAGTTCGCGGGTTCTAAATTTGTCACTTTTGTATAGGCTGATGAGATTTACGATAACTTTTTCTTCTTCTGGATTGGGATGTTCGGGGCGTGGCAAAAGGGCAAATTCAATCATCAATTTTTCAGCTTCGGCATAGTGACGGGAGGCGATATGAAATCCAATTTTTTTAAAAAGATCAACTGGATCACGACTGCTGAGATCTACTTGGGCATACTCTTTAAAAATGGTTTTTCTTAGTTTGGAACTCAGCTTGAGCTCTTTCCTCTTATCGATTCGGCTTTCAGTATACTTTTGGATAGTCTCTAAAGCTATCTTCATTTCCACATTGAGCTCACGGCTTTGCAGCTTCTTGACAATCTCTAGAATCCCCACTTTATTGACATAAGAGGTGTCTTTACCACTCAATAGGTCTTTATACATTTTAAACACACTATGTGTTTCCAGCTGAACTTTCAATGTATGAAAGCTTTCTTTCGTAAGAACTGCCCGCACCATGGCCTTTTCTGCGCCTCCTGCACAGGATCCACTCACTTGATCAGGATTCCAATAGCAAGGATCATCAACGAGTTTAGAGGGCCCCATTGTTTTTAATGTAGTATAAAGCCAATTGATATTTTTTTTTATATCTCTGGGGGCTTTAGCGATTTCGGTTTTATATTGAGAGAGAAAGTGTCGAAATTGTGAGACAGGAATATTTTCTATGACATAGACTTGTTGAAAAATTTTTTCTCCTCGTTTGTTTAGTTTTGAGTGATGATTTCTAATTCCCGCACCGGTATTAGATTGATAATAAGTTAATCGACCATCCGGTTGTTTTACTGCCATCCCGTTGATCGAGTGACCAGGAACATGCATATAAAAAAGGGCACATTCCCCGACCGCCATTTGTTTAATTTTTTGATTAATTTTAGAGGGTTCAAAATCCCATGCAGTCGAAAGCTTTTTATGCTCTGCAAAAAAATTAGAGGGAGCATTTGAACGAAGTTTCACCGATAATACTTCGCTTTCTAAAAGACTTTGCACAATCTCTACGGGGATCTGAGATAGAGATCCTTTGCTGAGGTGTTCCGCACTTAAGCCCAAGTGCGCATTCCGATGAAGTCGTATTGGTTTTGCATTTAGAAAGCTTAAGATTTTGGTGAGTGTTTTTTTCCAGAAAGACGGTAGTTTGGGATTTTCTTCCACCTTTTCCAGAGGATTTAGCGGGATTTCTTCTCCTAGCACTAAATGGATCTCTGAACGATTTTTTCCCAGGGCTTTTGGGGCATCTTTGCCTAACCAATCCTTGAATTTTTCATGTACGATGGAAAGGGCAGATGTTTTAAAGTGTTGGGTAATTTTTCCATTCGAAGAAAGGTCAAAGGAAGATGTTTTATCATCATTAATATCAAATCCTTGTGCAATATATGAGGCATTTTTAACGGCCTCTTTCATCAACGATTTGGTCTTGCGTGTGGAAATTTTTTCTTTCCCTATTTCTACTTCAATTTTCACACGCCGTCCCCCAATGTATCCGTTTTGGATAGCAATCCACTTACCAGATTGCTGAGTGATCTTTACCTCACCCTCAGGAATTATCCGCTGAGCCGATTGAATGGAAGTTCTGACCACATAATCTCCTTTTCTTTTGTCTATAGGTCCGCAAGAAGAATGCCAATTTATCCTTGAGTTTTTGCGGTCAATCACTTAAGTTATGTACCTCTAGGGAAAAAAATAGGACAAAACCATGAACAGTTGTGTAATAAGCAAGCTTCTTGGGGGGTTATGTGGAAGGCATTGACCAAGTAAATCTTCTGCTACACTTACAGGTCATTGCCTTCTCTCTGGTGGTGTTTTTTTGCGTAAATTATATTGCCTCTTACAACGGCTATTATAAGTTACCGAATGATGATGAATCTCTTTTAAATGACACCTCAGCCTTAACCTTTTTGAAACTGCTAGGCGTTTTTGCCGTCTTTTTTATTTCAAATATTCTGGTTGTCTCCTCGATTAAAATATACCTTTTGCTGAAAGAACACATACCCTTTTTCAAAGATATTCCATTAGAAGCTAAATTCAATCCCAGCTTTATGGGATGGATTGATCTTATTTTTATTGTTTTTAGCCTGATTATGTTGGTTTTTTACTCATTTTTACTTGGTCGACCCACCTGTAAAGCTTTTGCAGGCATCCATTTTTTTGATGCCAAAAGAAGGCTGCGAGATTTAGGGATTGGAGTGGCGAGCATATTGATTTGCTATCCACTTGTGACAAGTGTGAACGAATCGATTGGCGTGATTTTTGATTTTTTCCAAATTCCTTCCGTAGAACAAGTGCCAGTCGAAAAAGTCCGACTCATTATGCAGGACCGTACCCTCTTTTTTTTCACCAGTTTAGGCGTTTTATTTATAGTGCCAGCGGCTGAAGAGCTACTTTTTAGAGGCTATCTTCAAACATGGATTACGCATACTTTAGGCCGTGCTACAGCGATTATTCTCACCTCAGCCATTTTTGCGGCTTTTCACTATGCGGATAAACAGGGCATAAGAAACATTCAAATTGTCGGAACCCTTTTTGTCTTTTCCTTATTTTTAAGCTTTGTCAAAGAACGGCAGCAGTCCCTGTGGGCATCTATTGGATTGCATACGACTTTCAATGCGATCGCTTTAAGCGCCATCTTTTTGGGAGCTTAAGATAATGAAAATCGCGATTGTTGGAGCAGGATTTACAGGATTAGCCACAGCTTGGTATATTTTGCAGCAATCTCAAGCCTGTGAGGTGACCATCTTTGATGAAAAAGCTATTGGAGGAGGAACGTCAGGGATTGCAGCAGGTTTGCTGCATTATTACGCTGGAGCTCACGCTAAGCTCAATCGTTTTGGTAAGGAAGGTTGGCAAGAAACAAATTATTTACTCGACATTGCTTCCCAAGCCCTCGGTAAGCCTGTGGCGGAATACAGGGGAATGCTGCGCTTGGCATTGACAGATGCACAGGTCGAAGATTTTTCTGTCAGTGCAGCCCATCACAGCGATCTTAGTCTCTGGGATACAGAAACGTGCCGGCAGAAAATTCCTTATGTTAACGCAAGAATCGGGCTCTTCATCCCCTCAGCGATCGCCGTTTTTTCAAACTTGTATTTAGCAGGCTTATGGGAAGCTTGCCGCTTGAAAGGGGCGCGCTTTATTCAACAGCAAATTGCTGTAATTGATGAATTAACACATTTTGATCATATCATTATAGCTACAGGGGAAGGGACAGGAAGCTTAATCGACCTTAACCAGTTTAATCTCAATCGAGTTAAAGGACAGCTCTTGGAATTGCAATGGCCGCCACAGTTAGCGCCGCTGCCTTTTCCTTTAAATTCTCACGTCTACCTTATGATGTCGCCAAGCCAGCAGACATGCATTGTCGGATCCACTTTTGAACGTGAATTTACTGATTTGCAAAGTGATCTGACTAAAGCGAAAAACGAAATTTTGCCTAAGGTTTATGAGTTCTTTCCGCTTCTGCGAAAAATGCCCGTTGTCAATGCATTTTCAGGGGGGCGTCTCTCCGCCAAAAATCATTTGCCCTTATGTAAACAAATCAACGCCCAGACATGGCTATTGACAGGCATGGGATCAAAAGGGCTCTTATATCATGCGCTCTTTGCAAAAAAATTAGTGAGGAATATTTTTGAATAAGGCAATCTCTCATTTAAAAAAGGATAAAACCGATGTCTATCAGAGTTAAGAATAGCGAAGATTTCCATAAGTTCGTTGGAGAAATTAAAAGAATTAGCGAGGCAAATTCTGAGTGTTTAACAACTAAATTAACGTCCCAAAAAGGAAAGCTTGATGGAAGGGTAGTCACTTTCCTTAAAGTGATCTTTTCGTTGATTACGCGGCATCATTTTGCCCAAACAACTCCCCATAAAGTCGCAAAAGTTCTCTCCCATTTTGTTAGAGACCATAACGTTTTTCTAATAGAGGAAGATCGCGATATCCTACTAGAGGCTTTAAAAAAATTAAGTTTAAAGCGTCCTGAGAAAAGTGCCAGCACAAGGGCGTTTGAAAAGGCGATTAGAAAAATCAAGTCCCTGCCATCTCATGAACGATTAAAAAAAGAATTGGATGATGCTAAGGCTTCACCTTTGTTTTATGCCATTTTGGAAAATGACCTCGCGAAAGCTCGTCAACTTATTTTAAGTGGTGCAAAGCCTGATTGTCCAAATGCATTAGGGGATCTTCCCTTTCATTTTGCGATAAAAGTGGGAAGTTTCGAGTTAACCAAATTCTTCTTTACTGAAGCAACAAGGAACACAAAAAATGCTCAAGGGTACACACCCCTACACTTAGCGAGTTTGGCTGACGACTCTAAAATCGTGCAATTTTTAATTGAGAAAGGTGCCGACCGCATGATTTCCGATGATCAGCAAGCTTTGCCTCTTCATTTGGCAGCCTTTCTGGGCAATAAAAAATCAGTAAAGCTCTTGTTTTCAGAGCTAACTAAAAATAACCAAGATGCTCAAGGCTACACCCCATTGCGTGCAGCAGTGAAGTCTGGTCATTCTACTGTAGGAAAATTTTTATTAGACAAAGGTGCCGATTCGACTCTTTCTGATAAAAATGGCATTCTGCCACTGCATTATGCTGCCTGGTCAGGAAATTTGGAGTTCGTAAAACTCCTATTTTCTGAGAATACCAAAAACAGTCAATCCCAAAAAGGGAAAACGCCTTTACACGTTGCCATGGAGTCCGACAATCCTGAGGTTGTAAAATTTTTATTAGATAAAAAAGTAGACTTAGGTTTAGCAGATAAAGTCGGCAATCTAGCTATCCATGTGGCAATTTTTGCAAAAAAACTTCCTTTTTTAGAGCTCTTGCTGGCTGCCGATAAAACCTTACTCAATCGCAAAGGACAGAAAGGATTAACCCCGCTCTGTAAAGCAGTAAAGAATAACCAATTTGCGCTGGCTAAGTTTTTGGTGGATCAAGGAGCAGATCAAACCATTCCTGATGAGGAGGGTGATCTCCCTATCCACTGGGCAGCCTTCTCAAATGATAAAAAGCTGTGTGAGCTTTTGTTTTCGGAAGAACTCAAAGACAGTAAAGGACATAACGGAAATACTCCCCTTCATTATGCGGTTGATTCAGGTAATCCTCAAGTTGTAAAGTTTCTGCTAGACCAGAAGGTAAATTTCCGAGCGGTAAATAACGATGGAGATTTACCGTTGCACCTTGCGGCATTTAATGGAAAAGAAGCACTGATGAAATTGTTGTACACAGAAGATACAAAAGATACCAAAGGTTTTCAAGGCGAAACCCCGGTGATTTGTGCAATAATGTCCGGAAAATCAAATATCGTTCAGTTCTTTTTAGACAAACAAGTCAATTTGATGATTCCTGGTGAAAGCGGTAACTTGCCTATCCATGCAGCTGTTTTAACCGAAGATATTCAGATTTTAAAAATACTTCTAGAAGCCCCCTCTTTGGCTACTTTTCTAAATGCCAGCGGCAAAAAGAAATGTACTCCCTTATGTTTAGCTGCCAAAAAATCGCTTGAAGAAGCTGTTAAGCTGCTGTTAGAGAAAGGGGCTGACCGCTCTATTCCGGATGAAAATAATGATTATCCTCTTCACTGGGCAGCGATAAGTAAAAATGAAGAACTTGTAAAACTATTATACATGGATGAACTTAGAGATGCTCCTGGTGAAGATGGCTGTACACCCCTTCTGCTTGCTGTCGATTCAGAACGGATAGAATCGGTTAAGTTTCTAATCGAAAAAGGGGCTGACCGCTCTATTCCGGAAACAAGTGGGAATCTCCCTGTCCATAGCGCCATCGAAGCAGGCAATCAAACCCTCTTTGAACTTGTCTTTTCCGATGAAACGATGAACGTGAAAGGTAAAGAGGGACTGACTCCACTCAATTTAGCCGCTAAGAAAGATCAACTGGCGATGGCTAAATTTTTAATTGAAAAGGGAGCAGATCGTAAAATTTCATGTGAAGCAAATAATTTGCCTTTACACTATGCCGCGGCTAAAAATTTAGCGATGGTGGAGCTTTTAGCGGATGCCATCACACTTACTGCCGCAGGAAAAGATGGTCAAACACCCCTAATGATTGCTACTGAAGCAAATAAACAGGACATTGTACATTTCCTTTCAGCTAACGGGGTGGATAAATAGAGATACCATAGGGCTCCCCACTAAAAAATATGCGAGAAAATTTATCGCAAAGAAAGCAGAGAACGCAAAGGCGCAAAGAGGGGACTAGAGAGCTTTTAAAACCCTCTATGCGCCTTTGCTCACTTGGTGAAGGTATTTAAGCTGGTTAAGCTAGCAGCTCTCCTCTGGCTTCTTTTTGCAGCAAGACATGGGCTTCGGTTGCGAAATTAAAGAAGAAAATCACAGCCGGAGCCAGAATGGCCGTAAAGGGAATCATGATAAAAAACCACTGGAGAATAGTATACGTAGGGGTATCACAGTGGTAACATAAAGTACCCGTTAAGACAGCTGCTAGAATGAGAAATCCCACCAGAAAAATAAGCGGTAGGATGGCTACCAGTGCGAGCAGCAGATTAGAAAAAACATCTCTTTTGACTCTTTTAATCAGAATTTGCGAAAGTTGAGCGCGATCCAGCCCCTTTAAAGCGAGCAAAGGGGTCACGAAGAAAAGCAGGCAGAGGCTTAACAGACACAAGACTAGTGAGCCTAGATTTAGCAGAAAAGGAGCAAAGGAAAGAATCACGCCAAAAAAATCTCCTACTCCCGGGATTTCATTCAGCAACACAAATATTCCCATCACCATCCATAGCAAGAGATAGACTAAGATTAAGGGCACAGAAAAATAAGAAGCCCCGATAATAATTTCCCACGATTTATTGAAAATTTCCTTATATAGAACCTCTTTTTTCTTAATTTCGTTGTGATAGATGCGAATTAGAAAAATACCCATCGAAAGCAACACGCCTGCAGCCAGAAAAATGGGCAGGAATGTCAAACTCATTCTCACCCAATGGCTTGCATTGATTGATAGGCCTCGAAAAAACACTGCCATGATGCCGCACAGTGCCAAAACCGAAAAAGTGAGGAGCAATTTTTTTTTGCAGAAGCTAAAAAATAAGGCTCGGTTAAAGATGAGTTGAATGTCTTTTAGAGTCATAATCAAGTGTCTTTTAGCTAGTAGATGGAGGAGCTTTAAACAAATATTTAGGTCGCACAATCGGCAATCCCTTACCGTCTCGTGCCACACATCTTTCTTGGACAATCTGCGCTGAAATGCCGACGATTCGCGCGAGGCCAAATAAAATTGTAAAGTAGGCGGGATAAGGAAATCCAGCGGCAGATAGGACAGTTCCAGAAATTGCATCGACGTTGGGATAAGGATTCGATATTTTTGGATTTTCTGCAAGGACTTTAGGTCCGACTGTGCGTAAAATTTTAGTCAGTTTGACTAATGGGTAGTCAGGGTATTTTCTTTCAGCAAGCTCATACAAGACTGTCGCACGCGGATCTTCCACGCGTAGCACTGCATGTCCAAATCCAAACAATAGTTCATTTTTGGCAAGTTTTTCGCGGATCAATGCTTCCACTTTTTCAGGGGAGACATCTTTTTTTAACTCTTTCTGAAGACTTTCTACGAATTCCAGGGAATCTTGGTTAGCCTTGCCATGGCGTGGGCCAGCCAAGGCACTCATGGCACCAGCGATTGATCCATACATATCCTGCAAGCCGGAAGCAATAGCTTTACCCACAAAGGTTGAAAGATTGCCGCCCCCATGGTCCATATGCAAGACTGCAAACGTTTTAAAGACCTCCGTTAATTCTTCTGGCACTGCATTTGGGACATTAAGCATATGCACAAAATTTTCAATATATCCCTTTTCAGGTTGTGAAGGTTTGGATTCGCCCCAACCCGCATGATAATTGATGACTGCAGCTGCGATCTCAGGAATTTTGGCGATGAGAGATAAACAATCAGCACGGTAATCATTTTTACCTTCGATCATCCCGCAGACAAAGAGAGCCGCACAAAAAAGTTGCATGGGATGCCCATCGCGTGGAAGTTTGCGGATATGATCCGCGACCTTTGGCGAACACACGGCCGCTTTATGCAGCTGTTCAGAAAATTTTTCAATTTCTTCTTTCGTTCCATCCTTGCCGGTATAAAGAAGGTGAATAGCGCGTTCAGGCTCCCAATAAGCAATTTCAGCCACAGGGAAGTTAAGGTAAAACAACCCTTTGATAGGATCCACAGTTGAAGTTGTACAATATCCAACAGGATACCCGCGTAGACCAGTATCGAGATTTTCTTCTGTGACTTCGAATAAAACTTTAGCCATGCACACTTCTCCTTTCGAGAGGATTTTATACGTTAAGCAAATTTTTTAAGATCGATTCTTTGGATATAAGTTATTTTTTTATAACGATATTTCGCTCTTCGATCAACTCCTTTTCTGTCAGTCTGATCTTTTCTGTTAAAAAAGGATTTAAATCCAATCCCTCAACGATTTCACATTTTCCGGCAGCAGTCGTACGGCAAGGAAAAGAAAATATCAAATCTTTATCAATCCCGTACGGATTTTGACTGCTGTAGATTGCGGAAGAATACCATTGACCTGCAGGTGTGGGGGAGATGAGTGACTTGGCGGCATCGATCAAAGCGTTCGCCGCTGACGCCGCGGAAGACTTGCCTCTAGCTGCGATAATGGCCGCCCCTCGCTGCTGCACACCTTTAATAAAATCTGTTTTTAACCACTCTTCGTCTTTGATGACCTCGAGAAGTTTCTTGCCTGCGATACGAGCATGATAAAAATCCGGAACTTGCGTGGCTGAATGATTCCCCCATATTGCCACATGAGAGATGGCTGCGACTTCCACGCCTGCATGGCCTGCCAAAGAGGCTGCAGCGCGATTTTGATCCAGGCGCGTCATGGCATGGAAATTGTCGCGTGGAATTCTCGGCGCATTTTTCATCGCAATTAAACAATTTGTATTGCAGGGATTACCCACCACCAGCACTTTTACGTCAACATTTGCACTTGCATTAAGCGCTTTGCCTTGCTCAACAAAGATCCTGCCGTTTTCCGTTAAAAGTTCTCCTCGTTCCATCCCAGGCCCTCGAGGCTTTGATCCTACCAAAAGCGCGTAATGGACATCCCCAAAGAGTTGATAGGGATCTGTGCCAATCTGAATTTCGCGGAGAAGAGGGAAGGCGCAATCCTCAAGTTCCATTTTCACTCCCTCTAAACTTTTAAGCGCTTCAGGGATTTCAAGGATATGCAAAGCAATGGGCTGGTCATTGCCAAAAAGTTCTCCACTCGCAATTCTGAATAATAAATTATAGGCAATCTGCCCAGCGCCTCCAGTCACCACAACACGTTTGATCGATTTTACCATTTTGCTCACTCCTCTGTGGTTTTCAGTTATGCAATAACGCCAAAAAATGATCCTTTTCAGGTCAATCTTTCTTTTTTTAACATTTTCTATAATTTTAAAATAACTTTCTTCAAAATTAAGCCGCATTAATGTTATACTCAGTCCCTTATCAAGCCAATTCATTTTAGATAGATTAAACGCTGTTTAAGAAGGAATCGAATGACACTACCCTTAGCCTCAGTTTCCAAAGAGCAATTAAATATTGTTGAAATATTTTCAAGTGTTCAAGGGGAAACAAGTTTTACTGGACTCCCCACAGTTTTTGTGCGACTAGCAGCATGCAACTTGCGTTGTTCATGGTGTGATACCTCTTACTCTTTTGGAAGAGGAGTTCCTCATCCGATCGATGAGATTTTAGAAACAGTGCGGAACTCAGGCTGCCGCCATGTCTGCATTACGGGGGGAGAACCTCTTTTACAGAAGAATGTTCATATCCTGATGTCTTTAATTTGTAATGAAAAGCTGACTGTTAGTTTAGAAACAGGAGGATCCTTGCCCATTAATGAAGTGGATTCTCGTGTCATTGTTATTCTCGACATCAAATGTCCCGATAGCAAGATGAGCGACCGCAATTATTGGCCGAATCTGGAGATTATCAGACCACAGGATGAAGTCAAATTTGTGGTCAATGGCTATCAAGATTATCTGTATGCCAAAGATATCTGTGAAAAACATGGATTGTTTACACGTAAAATCCCCGTTTTGCTTTCCCCTGTTTTTGGTGTGCTCGATCCAAAAGAACTAATCGAATGGATGCTGCGGGACAAGTTGCCAGTGCGATTAAACATGCAAGTTCACAAATTTATCTGGTCGCCGACCACCCGAGGAGTTTAATGAAAGCAATAGTACTATTGAGCGGAGGACTTGATTCAGCCGTAATCCTTGCCCGTGTATGTGCTGAGGCAAAGTCCTGCACTGCAATTAGTTTTGACTATGGCCAGCGCCATCGTATCGAACTCGAATATGCCAAAAAAATTGCAGACTACTACCAAGTACCCCATGAAATTATCCCCATCGATCCATTAATTTTTCAGGGAGCTTCTTCGCTAACCTCGAACATGGTTCCGCAAAAAGACAAATCTTTTGAAGAAATTTTGCTTCAAAAAACTCCTTCTACCTATGTCCCGGCGAGAAATACCTTATTTTTAGCATTTGCCTTAGTGAAGGCGGAAATCTATCAAGCGCAAGAGATCTATTTTGGGGCAAATGCCATGGATTATGGATCTTATCCAGATTGTCGTCCTCTCTATTTTGAAGCTTTGCAAGAGCTATTTAACCAGGCGACAAAACAGTCGATCGATTATCAACCCCCTCGAGTGATTATCCCTTGGCTGCATTCAACTAAAGAGCAGATTATTCAAGAAGGGATTCGCCTTGGAGTGCCTTTTGAATATACATCAAGTTGTTATGATCCAACTTTATCCGGCCATCCTTGCCAATGTTGCGATGCCTGTACGCTACGTAATAAGGCTTTCAAGTCTTTTACAGAATCAAAGCAAGAACGTCTAGCTGAATCTTGAAGAGGTCTACATACCTCTCGAAGAGTGGGTAACCACAGAGGCAAGAAAGAGCGTCTAGCTACCTCTCGAAGAGGGGATAACCACAGAGGCGGGGGAAGGGGCTAAGGCTTCTTTTCCCGCCTCTGTGGTTTGCCTTAGGGTCATGGAATATAAAGGCTCAGTGGTTTGCCTTAGCTTAGCTTAACAAGCGAATTTCTAATTGTTTTGACATCCCTTTGCGTACACAGAATTTGCCAGAAGAACGCAGCATCTTTTCCGCTAATGAGTGTGAAAAAACTTCGCCTTCCCTGAGATATTCATGTTCAAGAAGTGTTAAGAAATGCCCCATCAGGTAGCGTGAGGATGCTTGATAGAAGTACGAATAGCTTTTGGAAATCATATTTTGATAGAGCTGTGCGAGTGTCGTATTGGCACAAAAAAGACCAGGCTCAAGTTCGATTAGATAGAGTTCAAAGCAGGGGCGTTCTTTAAAATAAAGATGATTAAAAAAATGAAAGCCTGGTTCAAACCACTTTTGCATTGACGAAACTTTTTTTAGTCTCTCAGTTAACTCATTAGTGGTTGCAATCCCCCCGCGTCGCATCATCCATGGTTTTATGAATGCATCCACCATCTCTTGCATGCGTTGTTGCACGCTGGCTTGGCATTCATCAGCTAAAAAGTAAGCTTCAGCTTCAGCGAGCCATGCCTCTTTTTTCTCGGCGACTAATCTTTTGACTTCTACATTCTCTGCTGGTGTCAGGAAAATTAAATCGCAGAGATCGAATTTTTCTAAGAAGACATAGCTTTTTTTGCGCTCGAAGGTCGCACTTAGACTTTTGATCCAAGATTCCCAGCTCAACACATATTCATGCTGTAATGATCGATTATTGACGTAATTTTTAAGGGTGCTTTGAATTTCGTCAATATGTCCTTGACCCATTCCTTTAAGAAAGACTAAATCTTGAAAATTATTTCCTAGCAGATCTCGCAACTTCCACTTGCCATTTTTTTCCAGACATTTTTCAGCCAAAGGGGTTAATCCGAGCGAGCGAATGGATTCATCTAAAAAAAGGGGAGAGATCCACTCTCTAAAACCTTGTCCAAAATCAAATTCCAACTGGTTGGAGGCTGGCAATTGAAAAACAGGAACCGGCTCATTTGAAGGTGTTGGTGTTTTCGGAGAAGGGACATGCAGTTTCCGGATGGAATTAATGTTGATGGTTTCGATGGCATATGTTTTTTCCAAACCATGCGAATAAGCGGATTTGTGCATTTCTACAAATGAATTGGAAAATGCCAAACCCTTTTTTAAATTTGTTTCGTTTTCGTTTTTTTGAAAGTAGATCGAATTAGAAATTTGAAAATGATTTGCTTGCGGAAGCACATCCTCATCTAAAATATCTTGAGGAGATTTAACAAAATGATCGAACTGTCTTTTCAAGTTTTCAAGTAATGGCATTACAAACCTTGTAGGATGCTTAAAACTACTTTTAATAGATGTAAGAAAAAAAGGGAAGTTTAAAAAACATGAAACAGCAAATAAATAATGAAAAAATAGTTCTCACAAATGGGTCTTTGCAAATAAAAGGGTTTAGAATAGGTTTTAGATAATTTTTTTTAACCAGTTCAAGCCTTTTCTTGTGTACCCCAGAGGTTTACCTGCGGCATCATATTCGACAATTTTTTGCTTTTTCCATTCTCCTTCTTCATTCAAAATGACCCCATGGTCTGGAAGAAAATTATAAAAAAGGGGATTCGTGACTTCATCTTGATTCAAAGGCATTTCAGGAGCTATTTTTTTAAGGGGTTGTGAAATGTTAATCAAATTTTTGTAAATAAGCTCACGAAATTTTTTTACAATTTGGATGTGTTTTTTTAATGTGCCTGTCTTTTTTTGATGAATAATTGCCAGATTTACTTGCTCAATATGCTGATCCCATTGACTAAATACATCGATCAGATCGCTTGTGTCGAAAAGTGTTTGAATCTGACCTACAGCGATTCTTAGGCAAAAAATAAAGTTCCCTTGTGCAAAAGTCGTGCAGCAAAAAATACCATTTGTCTGATGAAACAGCTCGAGCAGGGCAAAAAACTTGAGATTCGTTTGCAAGTTTGTGGAGGCATCATCTACTTGTTCTGCCAGAATTGCTTTAAGCAGCCTAAAATTTTTTATTAGATGTGTGAATTCACTGCGTGAAGCAGCATTAATCACTTCAATATTGTAGAGACAGGCCTTGATCCTTTCAAGCAAGACCTGAGTCTGTTGTAGTAATTCAAGGCGTGCAGTGACGAGTTGTTTTTCAACCAAAATTTGGTCGGTCGTGCTTTTGGCCTTTTCGCGTGCATAAAGACATTCGTTAATCTTTTTTAAGAGATTTTGCAAGAAATCCGATTCAGTTTCATGCACAAAATCCTGCAATTTGGCTTCGAGGCGAAAGTCTTCTGCGGCTTCAACCTTAAATGATGTTAGCAAGGTTTTTATTTCTGGTGTGATCCAGCTGCAGTAAATGACCCAAGCTTCCATATTCAGAAGAATAGACAAAGAGCGGAGTGTTTTTAGCGTTTTAGGAAGCCTAGTTTCCTGTTTATCAGGAATAAAAAAAGGGGCCAATGGCAAGTTGAGATGAAGTAACTCAAATTCAGGCTTAGGGTGGCTTTGCAGGTCCGTTAGGATATAGTGGGAAGTGCAAACAGACTGCCAACTTGCTTCGGCTTGATGCAGCTCGATAAACGTCAACCGTCGGTAGGCCGTGGATTTTGTGGCAAGCCTGACATACTGGACGAGGTTTTTTCCTTTTTCAGGAGTTAATAACTCACCTGTTGTGAAAAAAAAAGATTTATTAAAGGAAGCGGCGAAAAAGTAGGGAAGGGAAGAAGCGTTATTTGAGTTAAAAAAATCCCTTACTGGTTTGGCCGAGGCATCCATACCAACTGCGATGAGAACAGTTTCTTGGTTCTCATCGCCAATTTTCAGTGGAGCAAATTCATGAAGCATGACGAGCACACTTCCTTATTGTTTATCAGAAGCCATTTTTTCTTGACTCGCACCTTTGAGCTCATTCATCAACTCTGCGAGCTCACTTTCTTTTGTTAAAAAATCCGCCTCAACTTTCTCAATTTTTTGTTTTAAAAATAGCGATTCGGCTTCTTTTTCAGAAAATAAGGCTAAGAAGTTTTGTTCGAGGTTTTCCATTTTGTCTTCTTTCTCCTTTAGAAGCGAGGTCAAGCGCTTGATTTCGTCTTGTAGTTGAGCAGCTAATTCTTCTTTACTTCTTTGCTGCGCCACCACTTTTTCAAGTTGCTCTTCGAAATCCATTTGGTTGGCAAGCGCCAAATGATGCTCGGTTTCTAAACGTTGATGCTTTTGAGCTAATTCTTCGATCTCTTCTTCAAAAAGAGAGATGGTTTCTTCCCGATCTTTTACTAAATGAGCTAGCCGGAGGTTTTCGGCCTTGGCTTCTAGGCTTTGCTCTGCCTGGTGTGCAAGTGTTTCTTCCAGCTCTTCTTTTAAGGCTTTCTGAATACTCTCTCGATTGGCTAAGGCTGCCAGGTGTTCTTTTTGCAAAGTATGATACTGTGTCGTCAGTTCCTCAACATCTTGTTCAAAAAAACGAATGGTTTCTTCTCTGTCTTGAAGAAGCGCCGCCAAACGCGCTTGCTCTTCTTGCAGAGCAACTGTTTCTTGGGCCGCTTTTTCGCGTGCAGCTAAGATAAGCTCTTGATTTTGCTGAGATGTTTGTTGCTTAAGGTTGAGTTGTTCGATTTCGTTTGCATAAACCTGGAGCGTTTGCTCCCTGTCTTGCAATTGAGCGATCGTATAGTTGAGCTCATTTTCTAAGGCCAAAGTTTCATCTTTTTTGGCAGTGCGCTGTGCCAAGGATTGGGCGAGCTCGTCTTTAAGTTCCTGCTGTGTGTGCTGCAGATTGGCAATAAGAGTCTGATCTTCCTGCTTAGTCGCGAAAGCAAGTTCATATTCGCTTTGCAGAGTTTGGTATTTGCTGGCAAGCTCTTCGATATCTTGCTCGAAAAGGCGGATAGTTTCCTCGCGATCTTTAAGCAGTACAGTCAAGTGCTCCTGCTCTTGTTGCAGGGCGGCCGTTTCTTGGGCCATTTTTTCATGGGCGGTTAAGATGAGCTCTTGGTTTTGTTGAGACGATTGTTGCGTGAGAGTTAGCTGTTCAAGTTCATTTTCGAAAACTTGGAGGGCTTGTTCGCGATTCTGCAGTTGAGCGATCGTATGTGCGAGCTCATCTTTCAGTTCTTGCTGCATGTGCTGCAGATTGACGATGAGCGCCTGATCTTGCTGCTTAGTCGCGAAAGCAAGTTCGTGGTCGCTTTGCAGAGTTTGGTATTTGCCGGCGAGCTCTTCGATATCTTGTTCGAAAAAGCGGATAGTTTCTTCGCGATCTTTTAAGAGAGCTGCCAAACGCTCTTGCTCTTGTTGCAAGGCTGCAATTTCTTGAGTCGCTTTTTCACGTGCAGCTAAGATGAGCTCTTGATCTTGCTGAGATGTTTGTTGAGTTAGGCGGAGTTCTTCGAGTTCCTTCGCATAAGTCTGGAGCGTTTGTTCCCGGCTTTGCAATTGAGCGATCGTATAGGTGAGCTCATTTTGCAAGGTTAAAGTTTCATCCTTATTGGCAGTCTGTTGGGCCAAGGATCGGGTCAGTTCGTCTTTCAGTTCTTGCTGTGCGTGCTGCAAATTGCCGATGAGCGCCTGGTCTTGTTGCTTAGTCGCGAAAGCAAGTTCGTATTCGCTTTGCAGAGTTTGGTATTTGCCTGCAAGCTCTTCGATATCTTGTTCAAAAAAGCGGATAGTTTCTTCGCGATCTTTTAAGAGAGCTGCCAAACGCTCTTGTTCTTGTTGCAAGGTAGCTGTTTCTTGGGCTGCTTTTTCACGAGCGGCTAAGATGAGTTCCCGATCTTGTTGCGAAGTTTGCTGCGTGACAAGGAGCAGCTCGAGTTCTTTTTCATAAATCTGGAGTGTTTGCTCCCGATCCTGCAGTTGAGTAATCGTATATGCCAGCTCATTTTCTAAGGCTAAAGTTTCATCCTTATT